>CALCNF010000392.1 GCA_937897815.1 uncultured Pseudomonadota bacterium
CCCGCCTCCCGCCGTGCCCGCTCAGGACGACCGATACGTGGGCGTCGTCGCGATGACCAACACGGGCATCTACGACGTCGCGGGTCGCTTCTCGCTCGACGACGGGATCTCATGGACCTACTGCGATCTGGATGGATCGGCTAACGGATACTCGGCGACCACGGCGGGGCACGCCACGGTCATCCCATGAGACGACCATGAATCCGGAGGTCGGCTTCGTGAAGTCGCCGCTGAAGGGGCGAGGGCTCCATCAGCTCACCAGCCTGCTCGTCTTCATCACCGCCCCCGCGATGCTCGAGGGTGTCCACTGGCTCCTGGCGCTCGCGGCTCACTTTCGGTCCTATCTGCTCGTGGCGTGGGTCCTGTGTGGGGTGGCCCATGGGGTTCAGCGGAGCATCTCGGGTGTCCTGGTCGCGGCTGTGACCAGCGCATTCCTGGTCCTGGGCCTCCAGGTCGATCCACCCCCGCAGGCCGCGACTCAGGGCGATCTGGAGGTGATGCAGGTCAACGTAGAGATGGACGCCGAGGACACGGCGCCCCTCATCGAGCACATTCGCGAAGCGAACCCCGACGTCGTGAGCCTGGTCGAGGTCGATGAACGCTGGTTGAAGGCCCTCACGTCCGCCCTGGATTATCCCTATGTGGAGGCCAGCCCAAGGGGCGACTTCTTGGGACTGGCGCTCCTGAGTCGGCACCCGATCCTCGCGTATGAGGTCGGCGATCTCACGCCGGGGATTCCCGCCTCGACCGCGGAGCTGAAGGTGGCGGACCGCCCGATCACGCTCACGACCCTCCACGTGCTTCCGCCGGTGACGGGCGCCTGGGCGCGGTCCCAGGCCGAGGGCCTCCACGCGTTGGCAGGGGAGCGCTCGAAGCGGGGGACGCGCTGGGTGGTCTGTGGGGACTTCAACGCGACGCCCTGGTCTAGGGCGTTCCGAACGTTCGTCGCGGAGTCGGGTCTCTCTCCGATCTCGTCGGGCGGCTGGTTCTCGGGGACCTGGCCTGCATGGATTCCCGTCACGGGGTTGAACATTGACCATTGCCTGATCGCCTCAGGCCTGCGCTCGGCCGGGGCCTCCATAGGCCCCTCGCCCTCCGGAGATCACCGTCCGGTCTCGGTCTCCATCGATACCAGCGCCCCTTAGGGGTCGAGACAGCGCTCAGGACTCTTCGTCTTCCGGTCGCTCAGAGAGGTTCGAGCCGCTCCAGGAGGTCGTGTTGGCCAGACGCGTCTGGATGGCCGGTGAGGTGCCGATCATGGTGCCCACACCGTCCTCGGTGAGCAGCTCGATCAAGACGGCGTGGGGTACACGCCCGTCCGCGATCGTCACGCTTGAGACGCCTCCGTCGAGAGCGGCTATGCACGCCTCCGCCTTGGGGATCATGCCCCCCGTGATCACGCCGTCTTCGATGCATGTGCTCAGGTCCTCTGCGCTGATCCTCGTCAGGACCTTCTTATCGGGACCCAGCACTCCAGGCACATCGCTTAGGAAGATCAGCTTGCCCGCACCCATGGCGACCGCGACGGCGCGGGCCACCTCGTCCGCGTTCACGTTCAGCGGGTTGTGGGCGTCGTCGACCGCGATGGGCGCGACCACGGGAATGAACCCGCCGGTGACGACGCGGCGCAGGAGGTCGGCTTCGACGTGAATGATGTCACCCACGCGACCCAGGTCGACCTCCTCACCTGAGTCAAGGGAGGTGTGTTTGCGAGGCGCCGCTCGCAGCAGTCCTCCGCCGTCCGCTCCGGAGAGCGCCAGCGCCTGGCCACCCCGCCGAGCGATTCCCGACACCAGGTCCCGTGAGATCCCACCGACCTGCACCATCTGCGCGACCTTCATCGTGTCGTCGTCCGTGACCCGAAGTCCATCCACAAAACGGGGTTGCAGGCCAAGCCGCTTACCGACCTCGCTCACGGCGCTTCCACCCCCGTGAACCAGGACCACGCGGACCCCTACCGCGTGAAGCAGGACGAGATCTTCGGTTACGGCGTCCGTGAGATCTGCGGCGGCCATCGCCGCCCCTCCGAGCTTCACGACGACGATTTGATTTGCCCACGCTTTCACGTAGGGCAGCGCCTCCAGGAGGCCTCTAACTGCGGTATCGGGCATTGATGTCTACGTATCCATGGGTGAGGTCACATCCCCAGGCTTCGCCGCGACCCGAGCCCGGCATATGGGCGTGGATCAGCACCTCGTCCTGACTGAGGGCGCGCTTCGCCTCCGACTCGTCAAAGGGGATGGGCTGCCCGCAGCGGAGCACGGGTATGCCCGCGATGTCCAGGTCCAGCTGGTCGAGATCGGGGACCGAGTGGGCGCCCAGCGCGCCGACGATTCGGCCCCAGTTCGCGTCCGCCCCGTGCACGGCGCATTTGACCAGATTGGAGGAGGCGATCGCACGTGCCGCCTCGGCGGCGTCTTCATCGGTCTGTAGGCCCTCGACCAGAACGGAGATCAATCGGCTCGCTCCTTCACCGTCGGCGGCTATGGAGCGGGCCAAAGAGCGACAGACGGCCTCCACAGCCAACTCGAACGCGCGCCATGAGGAGGAGCCCGGCGTAAGCGGCTCATCCGTTCCCGTCGCTTGAAGAATGACCGTGTCGCTCGTTGACGTATCCCCGTCTACGGTGACGGCGTTGAACGTGCGGTCGGTCACGCGTTGCAGGAGGTCCTGAAGCTCTTGGGGCCGAACCGCGGCGTCCGTGACCAGGAACCCCAGCATCGTCCCCATGTCTGGATGCACCATGCCCGAGCCCTTGGCGATCCCCGCGACTCGGAAGCCCTCGTGGAGGCATCCTGCCTGCTTCAGGGTGGTGTCGGTGGTCAGAATGGCGTTCGCCGCTCGCTCAGCGCTCATCGTCATGTCGCGCGCGGCGCTCTCGAGTCCCGACAGGACCTTCTCCATGGGCATCGGGACCCCGATCACTCCCGTCGAGCAGACGAGCACCTCGTCGGCTGAGCAATCCAGAAGCTCAGCGGCCCTGAGGGCGGTCGTCTTCACGTCGCGCTCTCCTTGCTCCCCCGTGGCGGCGTTGGCGTTCCCCGAGTTGACGATGATGGCGTGTATGCGACCGGGTACACGCTCGCGAGTCCACCGACAGGGAGCGGCGATCGCCGTGGACCGGGTCACGACGGCAGCCGCGTTTCCAGGGGCGCGAAAGACCACGAGATCATCGCGGCCGTGTTTGCGAACGCCCGATGCGGCGACCCCCAGGCTGGTTCCAGGGATGTCCGTCCAGATGAGGAGCGGATCGAGCTCTGGGAGCTCACGGGTTGTTCTTGGAGACAGCGGCTTCGTCATGGGAGTTCCTGTCACGAGGGTACAGAGGCGCTGTGGGGGGAAGCCGGCAGGATCAGATGGGTACCGGGAGAAGTGGAAGACCCTCGGTCTCCTCATAGCCCAGGGCGATATTCAAGGCCTGGACAGCCTGTCCGGAGGCACCCTTGAGAAGATTGTCGATCGCGCAGACAACCGTCACCACACCTCGGCGCTCGTCGAGCGTCGCGGCGACGTGCGCGCGGCATGATCCGCGTACGTCGGCTGTGGATGGCGCGTCTTCTCGCACGACCACGAGGGGGGCGTCGGCGTAGCGCCGCTCAAAGACGTTCGTGAGCTCGGCCGAGGTCAGGCCCTCTCGGGCGGGCGCGCTCACCGTCGCGATGATCCCTCGGCTCATGGGCACGAGATGGGGGGTGAAGGATACGGGCGCCCCGAGGTTCTGCTCGATCTCAGGGGTGTGGCGGTGGCTGCCCGCGAGCCCATAGGGTCGCGCCGACTCGCCGACCTCGCAGAACAGGTTTCTCGCGCCTGGCTTTCGACCGGCGCCCGAGACCCCAGAGAGGCAGTTGGCGATCAACGGTCGCCCCACCAGCTCCTCGGCCACCAGGGGTTGGGCGGCCAGGGTGACCGCGGTCACGAAGCAGCCGGGTGTCGCGATGAGCTGGGCCCCGGGCAGGCGAGAGCGATCGAGCTCCGGCATGCCATAGACCGCGCGATCCAGCCATTGGGGGTTCGGGTGCTCGAATCCGTAGTGGTGGATGTACTCGGTCGCGTCCTTAAGCCGGAAGTCGGCCCCGAGATCCACGACGCGGACCCCTCGCTCAATGAGCTGGGGAGCGAGGGTCGCCGCATGCCCATGGGGCAGACCGAGGAAGACGACATCACACTGCTGGGCCAGTCGGTCCACGTCCACCGACTCCACCGTCAGGTCCGTCAGGCCCGTCAGGCCCGGCCAAGAGTCGACCAGGCGCGTCCCGGCTGAAGCCCCGGCGGCCCCATGGCTGAGCTGGAGGGACGGGTGCGCCTCCACGAGTCGAACAAGTTCGTATCCCGTGTACCCGGTGATGCCGATGATTCCAACGCGCTGCACCATGAGGGCTCCTTGACCCTCCCGGGATACCGGAGGAGCGCATCGCTTCGCAACGGAGAAATGTGTGACGAGGCGTTCCTGACCCCGGAGGTCGGTGTCGGTCGCTCGACGTCGGCCCTGGGTGGTTTCAGGTTGGGCTAAGCGGACCCCATCAGTGCCTTAGCGCCCGTGATTTGCTTGCTCCTGGGCTCGGCGCGCTCCTCGGTCTTCGTGTCTCGTCTCGAACCGACCCGAGGCGCGGATGCCCCGCAGTTGGTCCTCGGGGATTGCATGTGGCCCGGTTGCAGTGGGACGCTGGGAGCGGCGGTTGGATCTCTTTGGAGATCGGACCCTGGTGGTACGACAACCGTGTGGAGAAGCGACACGCCATGAACCTCAGCCTCGGATCGGGAAAGCTATGGGCCGGACAGTAGCGCTGCTCGGCCTCCTGTGCGTCGGCCTTGTGCCCTCCGCCCAGGCTCAGGTTACCGACGCGGGCGTCGGCGACCGAGACATCGCCACCTGTCGCGACGCGCTGGGCCGAACTCCCGTCGTCGAGCAGGGACGTGAGGGAGACGTGCGCGCGCTCCTCTCGCCCCACGTCGTTGGGAAGCCTGTGGGCGAGAGCGCATGGACACTCGATAAGGTCTCCATCGATCGCGCGGCCATCACCGTCCACCTGCTCACTGCCCAGGGCGAGGCCCGACTCGTGCTCAGACCAGCCGTCTGCCATACGGACGCGAAAGAGAGGTCCCTCTCTTTCGCTATGGAGCGGTTCAAGGGTCCTGGTGAAGCGAGCCCTGACGCCGCGCTCGACGCGCTCGTCGAGGCGATCCAGTCTCAGGATCAAGAGGCCTTCTACAGGGTGCGTATGGGCGCCGCGCCGCCGGCGCACGTCCAGGAGGCGAGCGCCCCTGAGGGTTGGAAGACCCTGGCCCTCACGGGCGGTCTCGTCTGGGCGGGGATCCTGGGCCTGTTCGTGGGCCTCTTCGGTGTGTGGCGCGCGCGCGGCGCCGCTGGATCGCATCCTCCTATCGAGCCGCGCACCTGGTGGCTGCTCGCGGCGTTCGTGCTGCTGGCCGCCGGCCTTCGGTTCGCTGTCGACCCGGTGTTCTTACGTGAGGCGTATCCGCTGGCCTCGGTCGGTCACCTGGAGCGCGGCGTGCGATGGAGCGCGCCGCTGACCGTCTATCCCAGAGGGCAGTGGCTGCTCGTCGCTGGCCTTCGCCCGCTGCTACCCGCCTCTCCTTACGACGCTTGGTTTCTCTTCAATCAACTCCAGGGAATCCTGACCATCCCCGCGGCCTTCTTCGCCCTGCGCGCCTTGACCGGTCGCGCGGCCGTCGGCCTGACGGCCGCGGCCCTCCTGGCTTGCTGGCCGCAGCACGTTCGCTTCTCGGCCTCGGAGGCCACGCATATCGGTCTGGTGCTGTGGGCCTTTCTGGCGCTGGGCTGGACGGCACGCGCGGCGCGAACCGGCACCCTGACGGACTTTGTCGCCGCCGCGACGTCCGCCGCCATGATGGTCACCATGCGCCCTGAGGCAGGGCTCTGGGGACCAGGGCTGCTGGCCCTGGGCTTCGGCGTCGCGCCCAAGGCGATGGAGGCCATGAAGCGACCCACCGCGGCCCTCGTTCGACTCTTGATTGTGGGCGCTCTGCTCGGCCTCCTGATTCCCCAGCTGCTCGTCACCGGCGCGGACGCCACGACCCTGGGGCCCGCTGCCGACAGCCCCGAGGCTCTGGATATGGACAGCCTCCTCGGGATGCCCCGAGCGCTCTTCTTGCCGACCGAGTTCAACGCCTTCTTTGACCCGTCCACGGCTCCTGTGTGGCTCTGGCCCCTGGCGTGGATTCCGCTGATCGCGGCCCGGGTGCGCGCCGACAGGGCAGCCGCGTGGGCGTCCATGGGCACGATCCTGCTCTTCTTCGTGCTCTATGTGAAGATGCCTCCAGCCGTCACCCTGTGGGCCATGGGCCGCTACCATCTCGCCGCGCTTCCGGCTGTCGTCATCCTCGTCTCGCTTGGACTGGAGTGGATCGTGGCCCGCGTCCTCAAGGAGTCTGCGGAGCGCCGACTCCCATGGATCTCGGGTGGGGTAGCGCTGGTGGGGATCGCGGCTTGCTGGGGTTCGATTACGGCGCTCCCCTACGACTGGCAGCAGGAGCAGGCCTGGTTGGTCGAGCGGGGTAAGGAGCGACCGCGTCTGTTCGACGATCGGACCCGGCTGGTCACCCCAGACAACCGAAGGCGGTTCGGTGATATGGCGCCCCGTGAGGCGATCTTCGCGCTCGGAGAGACCCATCGCCTCACGGAGGAGGTCGTCACGATCGAGCACGCATTGAGGGGCTTGAACGTCGGATCTCGGGGCACGCCCGCTCTCTATTACGAGGGCCTCTACTGCCACCTGGCGCTGGCGCCCGGCGAGACCACCAACCCGCAGTGCGACGCGATGCATCAGGCCTTCGAGCTGGAGCCCATCGCTCACGCGACGGTCGATCGACCCTCCTACCTGCTGGCCTATGCAGATCAACGCCCCGCCCGTGAGCTGCCCATCACCCTCTATCGAGTGGGGGCGAGGCGCCTGGAGCCCAACGCCGCCCTGCGGCTCTTACCTCAGCCCGTGGAGCACGGAGATGACTCCTCGGGGAGTCTGGTGATGGGCACCAGCACCCGCGCGTCGACGGCGCCGCCTGTTCCGCCGCTTAACCGCTGACGCGGTTCACCAGGGGGTTGAGGAAGACATCCGTGAGTCCGCGCAGGAGTCGCTGAAGGACCACCGGGGCGCTCTCGGCCAATCGCTCGACCTGGGCGCGGTGCTCCTGGATCAGCTCGGCGCCAAAGGCGATCGACCCATGAACCTCCAGGAGGCGGAGGGCTTCGTCGATGGCTGGAGCGTCGGTCTGGATCCGCGGGCTGTGCAGGATCTTCAGGAGCCGGTCCGCGTCCTCTGGCGGGGCAACCTGCAGGCAGTGGGCGATGAGGAGCCCCATCTGCCCGTCCGCGATGTCGCTCCCGCGCTCGCGGCGCTCACCGCCGAGGAGGTCCAGGAGCTCATCCTGCACCTGGAAGGTGATCCCCAACTCCCGGCCCAGGGCCTCCAATGCCTCTACGAGCGCGTCGTCAGCCCCCGCGAGGAGCGCTCCTCCAGCCATGGCCAAGGAGAACAGGCCGCCGGTTCGGTCCCGTGTGAGGTCCAGCCAGGCGTCGACCGTTCGATCCCGGTGCAGGGCTCGTACCTGGGCCTCGCTGGCCTTGAGCATCCGCCGCGTGAGCAGGCGCTCCAGGCGACGAACCTGATCGGCCGGGTGGGGCAGGTGGCCTATGGCGGTCAGGGCCAGGTAGACCATGCCATCACCGCAGGTGATCGCCTGGTCGAGTCCGTAGCGCACCCACAGGGTGTCGTGACCGCGTCGCGTCCGAACCCGGTTCTCCGCGTCGTCATGAATCAGCATGGCGTTATGGAGGAGCTCCAGCGCGGCCGCGAAGGGCACGGCCCGCTCGGGATCGCCGCCGAGCGCCTCGTGCACCAGGAGCGGAATCACCGCTCGTAGACGCTTGCCGCCTGTCCCCAGCTGGTACTTCACCATGGCGCCCAGAGAACCTGGCCGCTCGCCTCCCTCGGTGACGCTCTCAAGGAGCGCCTCGATGCCGGGCCACATCCGGTCTCGGGCGGCGCGGAAGTCGTCTACGGTGAACGGGCGCTGTTCGGACTCACCTTCCGTCTTGCTCTCGTCCAGGATGCTCCGCGCCGCATCTTCATTGATGGATCGCCGTCGGATCATCTCGGCGACGATGCTGTCGATCTCGTGGGCGCGGGCGCCAGCCGCGGCCGCGATGTTTCGCGCGTGCAGCGACATGTGGCCGCGCTGAATGCCCTCGGTCGCCAGCGCCATGATCGCCGCCAGGTTCTGGGCCAGTCCCACGGACGCGGCGATGCGCCCCACGTCGCTGGCCCGCTCCGCGCCGAGGACCTTCAGCATCACGCGCACCACCGGGTGGACCTTCACGACGCCGCCGACGATCCCCACCTGCATCGGCAGGGTGATCTTCCCCACCAGGTGGTCGCCCTCGCGCCGCCATGTCGCCATCGCCGTGTACCCCTCTGGCCGCGCGAAGTAGGCGTGGGCGCCCGCCTCCACTGCGCGCCAGTCCTGACCGGTCGCCAGCAGGAAGGCGTCCACGCCGTTCATGATGCCCTTGTTGTGGGTCGCGGCGCGGTAGGGGTCGATCTCGGCGAAGATACTGGCGCGGACGATTCGATCTGCGACGTCCGCCCCAGACAAGCCCAGCTTGGGGCGCTCAAGCTTCGAGAGCGGTACGCGTCCGGTCGCATGGACCAGGCGCTTATCGGCCAGGTTGGACAGGATCCTGAGATAGGCATTGGCGCCGCTGAGCTTCTCGATCTCCGGCGCCAGGGTCTCGACCATGCCGTTGACCAGATTCGCGCCCATAGCGTCGCAGACGTCGACGAGCAGGTGGACGACGAGCATCGGGCCCAACTCGGTCTCTTCAAATCGGCGCACCTCCAGGGAGCGTGCGCCGCCACCCCTGGCGACCAACCTGGGTTGGGCGTCGTTCGCCATCTGGATCAGGTCGCGCTGCTTGTGCTCGATGGCCTCGACGTCCGCCTCCAGATCGGGGACCTCGCACAGCTGAATCTGCCCGATCATCAGGGGCGCGGTGGCGGTGGTCTGTATGCCCTCACCGTCGCGAAGGAGGTTCGCCGCGTTGGAGGACGCAGCTACGACCGACGGCTCCTCGATCACCATGGGGACCAGGCGATCGACGCCATCGACGCGGAAGTTGGCGGCGAACGCTGCGGGAAAGTGAAAGAGTCCGACGACGTTCTCGATCATCTTGTCCGCGGCCTCGAGTCGCACGGAGTCTCCCCCTCGGAGCGCCGCGACCTCGTCGTCATCGAGCCCAGCGAACTCTGCGACGATCTCCAGTCGCTCCTCTGGCGTGCGCTTGTAGAATCCCGAGATGCGGCTGCTCTTGCTCAAGGTCGCTCGTCCGTCGGTTGGGAGGTGAAGACGCCCCCCTCTCATACCGCGTGGGTCAACGCAGCCGCAATGGGCAGCCTTCGCGCTTCGTATTGTCACCACCGTGGTTCCGTCTATCGATTGACCCTCCGTGCGCATCCCACTAGCCTGCGGGCCGTGATGAACCGCCTGACGATCGTGGTGATCTTGGTGACGCTCCTGGGGATCGGCTCCCTCGGAGCGCCGGATGCCCATGGCGTGAAGCCGGCGGCGCGCGACAAGGCGCCCTCGTTTCCACCTCGCGACAGCGTCACCCTGCTCGTTCTCGGGGACACGGGCGAGCCGGGGCCGCCCATGGAGGCGATCCGGCGCGCGGTGAGCAAAGAGAAGAAGGACGCCATCGTCGTCCTTGGCGACCTGATCTATCCCGTGGCGCCCAGGTGCCCGGACGGGACGCTGCATCGTGACGCAAAGCGGATCCTAGATGAGCGCACGGGTGGACTCCTTCGCGGCCTGGGCGCTCCAGTCCTCTTGGTCCTGGGCAACCACGACATTGGTGGTTATGGCCGTGATCCTGAGCGTGAGGCCTGCCTGATCACCTATGCGGCAGGAGAGCCCGATCTGATCCTCCCGGACGTGAGCTACGAGGTGGACTTCGGTGTACTCAAGCTCAATATCCTGAACACCAATGCCCTGGACATCATGCAGGGCAGAGACGTTCACGCCAGCTGGCGCGACGCGAAGAGCTGGCGCGTCCTCGCCGGGCACCACGTCTACCGGACGTATTATGACAAGCCCCGGGAGGACCTGGTCGCTCCGTGGCTGAAGACGAACGGGATCAAGCCGGATCTGTACATGAACGGGCACGCCCACATCCTGCAGTTCGGCGTCTACGATGGTATCCCCGCCTTGACGAGCGGAGCGACAGCGAAGACCCGAGAGCGCCCCGCCTGTCCGCCTGAGTGTGGACCGGGTCAGCGCTTCGGTGTCTCGGAGCCAGGTTATGCTCTCGTGCATTTCGACCGCGAGCGCGTTCGGGTCGAGTTCAAGAACGTGAACCGCAAGGTGCTCTTTACCTGGAGCAAGCGACGCGACGGGACAGAACGGAGGTGACGTGATGGAGCGCTGGTTTGGTGTGATCGGAGCGATCCTGGGCGCCCTCGGCGTCGCCCTTGGTGCGTTCGGAGCCCACGGCCTTAAGGATCGCGTCGATGAGCGAATGATCGCCATCTGGGAGACGGCAGCCAGCTACCAGATGTGGCACGCGCTGGCGCTTCTGGGGGTCGCTTGGGTGATCTCGCAGGGCCCCTCGACCGCCGCCAGGGTGAGCGGAATCGCCTTCACCGTGGGTGTGCTCGTGTTCTCGGGGAGCCTCTACGTTCTCGTCCTCTCCGGCCAGCGCTGGCTCGGAGCGATCACGCCGCTTGGAGGACTCGCGCTCATCGTCGGATGGGTGGGCCTGGCGGTCGCCCTCTGGCCTCAGCGCTAGGGCTTCTTTTCCGCCTTCGGTGGCGTCTCAGAGGCCTTCTTGATCGCCTCAAGGACCCCGAGGCTATCTGGATCGCTCTTCCCCTTCAGCTTGGTCGACAGGGTCGATAGGCTTGAAACGCCGCCGAGCTTGGCGATCGTCTCGACCGCCGCTGAGCGTGTGCGGCCATGCTGAACCTCGCTGGCCGCGATCGCGATGAGCGCCTTGATCGCCCGCTCGGTGGGGAAGTTGGCTTTGTCCTCGGGCCGGGGGGGGAGGGCGGACAAGGTGCCCCACTGCACGCTCTTGTCGACCTTGGGTTGATCCTCAAGCCAGGTCATAATGGCCTCAAAGCCCTTCTTGCTTCGCAGGCCCTGCTGGATGGTGAACACGGCCGCATATTGGGTCGCTGGTACACGAAACAGCCTGGAGAGGCTGGGGACCTCAGCGTCCGATCCGATGAAGCCGAGGCGCGCGACGGCCGTCCCGCGTACGACAGACGCCTCGACCTGGGCCAGGGCTCGACCGAGGAGCAGCTTCACGTGCGCGCGCTTGCCCTTGAAGAGGTCCGCCCCGATGTATCGGCACGCCGCGGCTCGCACGCCGTCCGCGTATTCGCTCTCGACCAGCGAGCGCGCCAGCTTGAGCGTATCGCTATCCTTAAGGCTCGGCCTGCTGAAGCGTGCGGAGGCCGCCGCGCTGGCGATGGCAGGGATCTCATGCTTCATGAGGGCCTCGAGGCGGTCTCGCGTCTCCTTAGAATCGTTGAAATCTGCCCCGAGGGACTGGAGCAGATACAGGAGCTCCGTCGCGTCGTCTGTCTGGATACGGGCCAGGGCGATCTCCGCGAGCCGGTCTCGCAAGGCCTGGCGGGCGTCGGCGTCTGGAGCGGCTGAGGTCGAGGGGTTTCGCACCTCCACACGGGCCTCATAGACGGGAGCGAGACAGCTGGCGGGGCTCTTCAGGCGGTGGGAGTCGACGATGCGCTCGCAGCGCTTGATGCCGTCGAGGGCCTTCTCCAGCGCGCCCAGGACGCCCTCAGGGCTCTTCTGAGGCTCGGCGGGTTCCTCCACCACCGTGTCTCCCGTCGTGTCACTGACCTGGATCACGTCGGGGCCGGGTGGTGGCGTGGTCTCGGGGCTCGCGGGCGCCTCATCGGCCCCTCCAGCCTTCGCCGTGGGGCCCTCTTCGGCCGCCTGGGTCTTCGCCTCGGGGGCGGTCGCCTTGGGCTCGGGTGCAGGGGAGCTCTTCCGGCCACAGGCGAACAGGGTCACCGCGCACAGGGCCATCACTACCAGCCGATACATGACTCTCCTCCTTCTCAGAGGAGAGGACGCTACGAGCGCCGACGAGCCTCGTCAATCGCTGGGCGTGTGGGAGGGAGCGATTCGAGAGCCGCCCGTGGTCTCCGCGAGGGGGTGGGAACGGGCCAACGGACGGCTCTCGAGGGTCTGAGGGGGTCAGACATAGGGTTCAACTCAAGCGACTGGCGTTCTATTCCCACGAATCTCACGCACCCTGAGGTTCGAGGTTCCATCGCGAAGCATTTAGGTTCCTGGCTCGAACTCCCGTAGGGCTACGTATGACGACGATACCGTCCAGCGCGATCGCGAGAATGGGGATGCAGGCCGCCGCCAAGCAGCAGCAGGCCTCTACCCACAACATTGCGAACCTCAACACCGATGGATTCAAGTCCGTGGAGACCGTCCAGGAGTCGGTTGAGGGCGGCGGGGTCACCGCGGATGTGCGAGAGACTGGAGCTCCTTCTCCCGTCGTGCTGCGGGGGTCGGATCTCATTGTGGCCAGCAACACGGACCTGGTCCGTGAGTCTGTAAACCAGATCACAGCCCTGGGAGCGTACCGCGCCAGCGCAGCGGCGTTCCGAGCGGCTGACGAGATGACCGACGAGCTCCTCGAGATTCTGGCCTGATCTCGTCAACCTCTTGACGTGTTTGGGGTAGGGCTGTCAGAGGACTGACGGCGCTGAGTGGGCTTTTGGATGTGGCGTGTTCCCCTGCAAGTCTTTGTAAGTATTGGGTTTTGCTTCCGTCTTCTGGCGCGGGTAGAGGAATGGCACGGCGATTGCTCATGAGTACACCCGGAACCTCCCTCGCTATGGAGCGGAACCGGAATGAACTCGACCCGACAATCTCGTCGCATCACCCTTCAGAGCCTCACGGTCTGTGGCGCGCTCTGCTTCACGTTCTTCTTGAACATGAACAGCGCCGGGGCGAACGAGTGGGTGGGGATCGATCCCATCGACCCCATCGAGCCGATCGCTACGGAGCATGCGCTCGTTGAGCATCCGTTTCGTACACCGAGCAAGCCCAAGACCTGGATCGTAGAGCGCACGACCTGGCCCAACCCGGGTCTTCTCCGCAAGATCGATCCTGGTGTAGTCGTCCGTGTCCTTGAGCAGGGTATCCAGCACAACGGAGAGTGGCTCCGCGTAGAGACCATCGACGCAGAGCGCACGCGTGGTCTGGCTATGGCCCACCTCCTGGTCCCCGCGCGTGACGAGGACGTGCGCGCAGCCTTCCAGCAGGAGCAGCGCGCCATCGAGCAGGCCATCGAGGCCTCAGCTGCTGAGCAGCGCCGTCTTCAGGCCTCGGCGCGTCGCGTGATCGAGGAGGCTCATCGACTGGAGTCCAGCCGAGCGCAGGCGCTCCAGATCCGTAACCAGGTCACAGGTCAGCACGGCCAAGTGGGGATGGACCTCGCTGTTCACGCCTTCAAGACCGCTGTCGAATCCATGAAGCGTCCAGTGCCCAGCTCGAGCGTCCGGGAAGTGCGAGTTCCCGGCGCTCCAGCGGCCCTGGCGACGCCTCAACCCCCTCCCTCCACCAGCGTTGGCGCGGCTCCTCCCGCTCAGGTCGCGTCAGCGCTTCCCCATGACTCACGGCCGGCGCCCGTCGCTCGGCCTGAAGCTGGTGCGGCTCCTCCCGCTCAGGCCGCATCAGCTCCCCCTTCCACCCCTGTGCCCGCTGCCGCGCCCCCCGCTGCGGCCCCGGCTCCCGCCGGCCAAACGACAGCCGGGCCAGGAACTGCACCGCAGCCGCCCACCTTCGCCGAGGCCGGTGTGGGCCCGACGGAGCCCGTCCTGGCCATCGGTCAGACCGATCCTCGCCCGGGGATCGCGGCGGCCCGGACAATCCCTGCGGTCTCGTGGGGGAAGATCTCACTGTTCATTATGCTGCTTGTCGGCGTGGCGGCGGGACTGATTCATCTCAATGAGACGCGAAAGGCGCGCGCCGCAGAGCTGGTTACGCTCACCTCGGTGCCCCTCGCTCGAGACGCCTCTCTCTCCCTGGTCAAGGCCCAGGAGCGCACCCTGGTGGTCGGAACGACCCCCCACGGTGTTCAGCTCGTGACCGACCTGGGGCAGGGGGACGATCTGCTCACGAGCGCTGGTGCCTACCTGAACGATGTCCTGGTGCCCTCTGTCGCCAACTCGCGGCCTGCTCCATTGAGCCGACTTCTGCGCGAGGACACAGGGGCGCCTCTGGCGACCCGACCAGAGTCCGTTCGCAGGCTGGCGGCCGCCAAACGAAAGCTTTTTGGGGGTGCCGTGTAATGCATTACCAATCCTCCCAGATGAATCCTGCGTCACCGGGATTTCCTATGAACTTGTCATTCTCCCGCCCGAAGGGCGTCGCCGCTGCCCGCGGTTACGGCCTTGACTCAGCGCAAAGCTCGACGCGAGCACCCGCATTCGGCTATCTTCCGTTGTTGGATAGGTTGGTGCAGGTTCCGCGTCTGCAGTTGAGTTGTGTGGCGAGAGCGTCCGCTCACACCGCACATGGGGGCAGTGGTCAGTCATGGATTTAGCTTCGGTAATCGGGACCGCACTCGCCGTGATCTCCATCGTTGGCGGTCACCTCGCTGAGGGCGGCCACATCACGGACATCGTGGTGCCTACAGCCGCACTCATCGTGGTCGGCGGCACATTCGCCTGCATGTTCACGAATTACTCCATGGCGGTCGTCGTCCAGTCCATGAAGGACATCGGGAAGATCTACATGAACAAGGAGCCGGATTACCGCGCGATGATTCGGCAGATCGTCGACATGTCCTCCAAGGCGCGTCGAGAGGGCGTGCTCGCCATCGAGCGCGAGCTTGGCACGATCAAAGATCCCTTCCTGAAGAAGGCGCTGGGAATGGTGGCCGACGGCATGAAGGTCAACGATATCAAGCCCACGCTGGAGCTTGAGATCGACACGGCTACCGAGCACATGACCCACTCCGCCAAGTTCTGGGAGGCCGGCGGCGCTTACGCTCCGACCATCGGTATTATGGGCGCGGTGATGGGCCTGATTCACGTGATGGGTAATCTCTCCGATCCCTCATCACTGGGCGCCGGTATCGCCGTCGCGTTCGTGGCGACGCTCTACGGCGTGGGCGTGGCCAACCTGTTCTTCTTGCCCTGGGGCGGAAAGCTCAAGCAGCGTATCCGAGACCAGGAGATCGCCATGGAGCTCATCATCGAGGGGGCTTGCGCCATCTCGACGGGTGAGAGCCCCCTTATCACCGAGCGCAAGCTCTCCATCTACGCGATGCACCGAAAGGGCGGCGCCGAGGGTGGTGCGGCCGCGGGTGGAGAGGCGGCAGCGGCTTAGGCCGCTGAGCGCTAGGGGTATCCACCATGGGACGGAAGAAGAAGCATGAAGAACACGTAAACCACGAACGGTGGTTGGTGTCCTACGCAGACTTCGTGACGCTGCTCTTCGCCTTCTTCGTCGTCTTGTACGCGACAGGTCAAACCGACGACGCGAAGGTCAAAGAGTTCGAGAACTCCATCCAGCAGGAGCTCAGTGAGTCCATTATCGCCGACTTCGTGACGCAGTTCGCTTACAGTCGTGAAGACGATCCCCGGCGCTACTTGGACCTGCTGAAGCGAAAGCCCAGCTTTGAGGATCTCCCGGAGAAGCGCGCCTCGAGCAGCGCCCACAAAGATTCGGCCGCGGCCAAGCGCGCCATGGGAGCGACGACCAAGGCGCCAAAAGAGTGGTCTGTGTTGGCCACCCTGAACCAGGACCTGAACGCGGTTAAGCTCAAACCCGAGTATCAGAAGCACCTGAAGTTCCAGATGGACGAGCGCAAGCTGGTCATCCGGCTCGGGGAGGCCGGGTTCTTCAAGTCAGGCACTCCCGAGTTTACGCCCCAGGCGGAGGCGGTCCTCGACTCCATTGGCGGGCTGCTGAAGAAGTACGCTGGCGTGGAGATCACCATCGAGGGGCACACGGATAACCTTCCGATCCGCAACAGCATCTATCGATCGAACTGGGAGCTGTCGACGGCTCGATCGACCATCGTGATCTCCTACCTGATCAACCGGCACAAAATCGATCCCATGCGCCTGGTCGCCGCGGGCTATGGCGAGTTCCGTCCCCTCGCGAGCAACGACACCAAGGAGGGGCGGGCCAAGAACCGCCGCGTCGATATCATCGTTCGTAACCCTTCGGACGACGTGAAGCAGTATTGGGAGGAGACCGTCGAGCGTCGCTTGGCTGAGGAGAAGGCTAAGATCGCGGCTGAGCAGAAGAAGAATCCGCCGCCCCCGCCAAAGCCCAACGGCGACGGCTTCATCTTGAACCCGCCCGCGCACAACAGCCCCGACCCGAACCCGTTTGACGCGCCGCCCGCGGACGATGATCAGTCCGATCCGGGCATGAGCAACCCCGACGGAATCTAATCACGTCCCCGTGGGCCATTGCTTGGGCGCTCAACCCTGTTAGGCTCTCCGCTTATGTGGACCGAACTCTCGACCGTCCTGCTCTTCACTCTGACCGCCGCTCCGGAGCCTCCGGTGTCAAAGGGTGGTTGGGTGCTCTCACCAGCCTCGGAGTCTCAGGTCGCCAAGTGCCTGCAGATCGGTACGCCTGCTCGATCGGGCCGGCAG
>CALCNF010000393.1 GCA_937897815.1 uncultured Pseudomonadota bacterium
CGCACCGGAGTCGCCAGCCTCTCCTGAAGCCGAGCTTTCTTGCGACTTCCCACCACAGGCCACAAGCGACATCGCGACCAGCGCCAGCAGAGTAAGTTTGATTGTCTTCATTGGTTCTTCCTTTCTGAATTGATGGGCCGACCTCTAGGTGCCCCAGGACACAGCCGGTGCTGTGCCCGCATGGTTCCTTGCGGACGCTCGCGAGGCCGTCCCGTGCGAGAGTTCTCCTCCCCCGAACGGGTGCGGACTCGCGTGCGCTTACAGGGGCCTAGAAGCCCGCCTGAAGCCTCAGGTAAACGCCCTGCGTAGGATCGTCGTCGGCCTCGCCTTGCTCCTGCTCGAAGGTCACGGCTGCGCTGACCTTCTTCGCGAACGACTTCTCAACGCCCGCGATCAGGGTGGTGCTTCCATCGTCATCCGCGTCCGTGTTGGGATCGAACAGGTCATAGCGAACGAGCACATCAAACAGATCGCCCACGCGAGGCTGCACGGTCACCGAGATGGCCTGAGTATCAACATCACCAAGGCTCTTAGCCACGTACTCGGCCCAGAGGCGCCCGTAGCGCATGCCGAAGCCGAGCGCGCCACCGTAGAGCATCGCGCCCTCGTCTTCCTCCTCACCCACCTCCTGGCGGATGAAGGCGGTGATCGGAAGATCCAACCCGTCGGTCGACTTCATGGCGTCATAGGCGACGCGCCCCTGGATCGCCTTGCCCTTGCTGTCCTCGGGCGAGCCGTATCCCTCTCCGTTCATGGCAGAGAGCTGCCACTTCAGCGCACCGTCGAGGTGCTTGCCGAGCACGTGCAGACCCAGGTCCGAGGTGGACATGAGCTTGTTACGATCCGCGAGGGACTTGGAGATGTATCGAATACCCGTGAACTTGCTGGAGTCATCCACAAAGGGTGTACCAGCGGCACCAAAGCGGAGCTTCATGCCCGGGGCGAAGCCCTTCCATTCCAGGTAGGCGTACTTCAGGTAGAGCCGCATCTTGGTGTCGTCCGAGTTCTTCACCGCGCCGACATCCGTCGTCACGCGCATGCTCAGGTCGTCGTTAATGGAATGCTTGATGGTCGTGTAGACGCGCTTCACCTCGAAGGCGTTCGCCTCCTCTGCGTCCTTGCTCAAATCCATCGACCAGTGACTAAAGAGCAGGCCCCCGATCTTGGTCTTGCTCTCACCGTCAGCGGCCAGCGCGGCCGCGGGGATCGAGAGGAGCAGTGCAAGGCTCAGGGTCATTGGAGCGGCGCTGCGCCGCGACAAAGCAAAAAGAAGGTTCATTTCCGTACCTAAATTCCGTGAGTAAGACTGCGACGCCAACATGCTGGCAGGTCGCGACACGGTATCTAGCAGCGATTTGTTACAAGCGCGTGACACGTCTGCAAAGAATGGGTGCCGGTACACTTACGAGCGAGGAAGCTCAAACCAGAAGATCGCCCCGCGCTCGGTGTTGGCTTTCGCGCCTACGCGGCCACCCATGGCGACAACCATGTGCTTCACGATCGCCAGGCCAAGACCCGTGCCTCCAACGGCGCGTGACCGACCCGCGTCGACACGATAGAAACGCTCAAAGACTCGTTGCAAGTGCTGCTCTGCAAGTCCGGGACCATTGTCCGCGATCTCGATGCGAGCCATCCCATTGTCAGATAGGTCGGCTAAGCGAACCTCGATGCTGCTGCCTTCCGGTGTGTATTTCAGGGCGTTCTCAACGATATTGAGGAGCACCTGATCGAGCACTTGAATGTCACCTTGGATCTGCAAGTTGTTCGGAATCAGGTTCTGTATCGATGCTCCACGGGCAAGCGTCTGCTCAGCGACCGTGGCGAGAACGCTCTCCACCACGTCATGCAGGCGAACGGGCATCAGGTTG
Organism: uncultured Pseudomonadota bacterium; assembly: GCA_937897815.1. Classification (GTDB taxonomy): domain Bacteria; phylum Myxococcota_A; class UBA9042; order PHBI01; family CALCNF01; genus CALCNF01. The sequence goes on from CALCNF010000393.1 coordinate 1,869, forward strand.
ACCTTGTAGGCCCCGGACTCAACACGAGCAAGATCGAGTAAATCAGTGATGAGCTGGGTGAGACGCTCGGCATTGCGTAGCACCCCTTCGACAAACTCCGGCGCTCTCTCGCTGTCCGAGAGACCTCCATTCAGGAGGGTCTCGGCGTTGGCCCGGATCACGCTCACTGGCGTCCTGAGTTCGTGACTCACGTTCGCGACAAAGTCCCGCCGCACGCTCTCCAGACGCCTGAGCTCCGTGATGTCCTGGAGCGTCACGACCACACCACCATCCTTTCGGGGGGTGCACCGCACGATGACCTTAGAGAGCGGTCCCTGGGCGCGTAGCGATACCTCCTCGACGGCGGACCTACCCTGCTCCGCCTGGCCCACTAAAAGCTGCAAATCAGGGTTTCGAACGGCCTCCACCAAGACGCGGCCGACTGGGTCAATCTCGGTATCCAGCATCGCGCGTCCAGCGCTGTTGACCACCGAGATCGTTCGGTCGGCGTCGAGCTCGATGACGCCAGCGTCCATCGTCTCGATCAGCGTCTGGAACGTGTCTCGCTCGTCGGCGAGCTTCGCCACGGTCTCCTCGAGCTCCCGCGCCATATGGTTCACGGTCTGAGCGATGCTACCCAGATCCGGCGCATCCAAAGCCATGGACTCCCGGCCTTTCCCATGGACCATCGCCCGAATGTTGCGCACGACACCTGCGAACAGCCGATTGACAAGCAGAGAGGCGAGCCCTGAGAGAAATAATGCGCAAGCCAAGCCAGCGATGCAGGCGATCACCAAGATGGTCCTGAGACGCTGAAGAAGCTCATCCACCTCCGTCATCGGGATAGCGAGCCTGACCGTTGCGACAGGGCTGGGCTTTGCGAGCGACAGCGCGCGATAGACCATGGTCGTCTGTAAGGTCTCACTGAAGCGACGCGAACGTCCCTCCGTAGCCGGACTCGCGGCCTGAACCTCGGGCCGCTGGCCGTGGTTGTCCAGCTCGTGAAGGGAAGCGCGCTCCACATGGGAGTCACCGCAGACGGTTCCATCTGCATGAATCAGCGTGACCCGCGCCTGTGTTGATCCTCCGAGTCGATCAGCGAGGCCATCGCAGTCCAGCTTTCTGGGCTCCGACTGCGCGACCTCAACGGCGATGGCGCTCGTTCGCAGCTCCGAGAGGAGCTGGTTCTCCAAGCGCTCCTCAAGCCATTGGCGGAGCTGGGTCTCGAGGACCAACACCATCGACAACCCCGCGACCGTCACGATCGCAAACGAGACCCAGAAGAGCTTCGCGCGTATCGAGAGGCTCACGACGACTGTTCCTCGGGCTTCTCACGAAATCGGTAGCCGACTCCTCGGACCGTCTCGATGTAGTCCCCGGCGGAGCCGAGTTTCTCCCGCAAGCGCTTCATGTGGGTATCGACGGTTCGTGTGGTCACGCCAACGTCATAGCCCCAAACGTCTTCAAGGAGTCGCTCGCGGGTCTGCACGCGCCCTCTCCGCGAGAGGAAGGTGACCAGCAGGCGAAACTCCAGGGCCGTAATCTTCACCTCGTCCTGGTCCACCCATACGCGATGAGCCGACTCATCGACGGTCAAGCGGCCAAAGATAAGCGTCTCGTCCGCTACGGGCTCCGAGACAGCAGACCGCCGCAAGACGGCCCGCACCCGAAGCATCAGCTCACGGACACTGAAGGGCTTTACGACATAGTCATCAGCTCCCAACTCGAAGCCCACCACACGGTCCACCTCTTCATCTCGAGCCGTAACCATAATGATCGGCAGGTTCTTCGTTCGCGGGTCCTCGCGAAGCTCCCTGCAGATCTGCGTGCCCGACATGTCGGGAAGCATCAAGTCGAGCAAGACCAGATCGGGA
>CALCNF010000394.1 GCA_937897815.1 uncultured Pseudomonadota bacterium
ACCTGCACAGACAACGATGGGTGCGGCGTCGAGCTGGATGGCTACGCCGAGGCCGGAACGCTGAAGAAGAGCTGGACGGTCGGAGGGACGCTCTCGCAATTCTCCTGGGCGATCGCCGAGGATGTCGTCGTCAGCGGCTCGAGCTTCAGGGAGTACGTCTCAGAGTCGGATGTGTGGAGCCTGGGTGACGAAGCCACACCGCTCTCCGATGTGGCCACGGCCTGGAACGCGACGAACGATCAGACGATCAAGGACGAGCAGACCATCACAGACCTGCAGTTCAGCGCGCTCAAGCGCCTTGATGGCGGCGAGATCTATGGCTTCGGCGTGGGTCCTGTGACCGTCATCGAGGACGAGATTCAGACGACCAGCCTGCAATCCGTGGTGCGCGTCTGTTGGCAGGAGGCGTTCTCCATACCGTTCTCGGGGACCGTGCTGTACTGGTGGTGCCAAGACCAACCGGTCCGCGCCCTGGGCTGGACGAGCGGCTCGAGCAGCACCGCGGTCCATTACAAGGACTGCACGGAGTTCGCTGAGGTGGCCGGCACCCTGTTCCTGGGATGCAACTGGCACGACAACCTCACCATCGAGAACATCCAGGACGCGACCGATGAGGGTGTCGAGGACCGAGACATCGTCGCCTACAACCCCGCGCTGGAAGAGTGGCGATACCGCACGTGGCTCAGCGGCGATGGACAGGCCTTGAAGGGCCTGGCGGGGACCGACAGCCAGCTCGTCGCGGTCGGCCTGAAGGGGACCCTGTTGGTGTCCACCGTCACCGGCGGTGTGCCGAGCGAGCTCCAAAAGGTGTCCATCGCGGGCTTCAGTCATCAGGAGATCACCGACCTCCACGCCATCACGATCCATGAGGGCCGGGTCTGGGCGGTCGGCTCCTATGTGGTCGACGACGTGGCCGGGGGGACGCAACACCTCATCCTCGTTCACGGGGACGCGGCCGCGGACCTGAGCGATGGGGAGAGTTGGACGGTCAAGGCCATCCACACCCAACCAGCCGTATGCGGGGATGACCCATCCGACGCCGTCCCCTGCGGCGTCCTAGGCGCTGACTTCACCTTCAAGGCGGTCGCTGGCGCCAGCGACGGCCTGTACATCTTTGGGAGCTGGTTTGACGGCACGGTCGGTGAGGCTGGTCAGCGAAACCGCACCGTGTGGCACTGGCCCATGCCTTAGCGCCGCTCCCCCTTGACTCCCCATCACGAGCCCAGCAGGCGTCAGGCGTCTTCTGGGCACAACTCCAAACGAACGTAAGGCAAGGCTCATGACGCAGCGACTCGCCACAACCTTCAGCACCCTCGCGTTGACCCTCCTTCTGGTGCAGGGCTGCGGGTCGGACAGCCCGAGCCCGGGCGTGCCCGACACTGTCGAGGTGGATGTGCCGTCCACGCTCCCTGACGCGACCTCAGACGGTTCCGTGGACACCGACTCAGGCACGGTGGATGCGGGCGTCGCGCCCCTGGACGGGCTCTCGCAGGACGCCGCGGACAGCGCCGTCACCGAGGACACGGCTCCCACGGAG
>CALCNF010000395.1 GCA_937897815.1 uncultured Pseudomonadota bacterium
ACCCGTTGACCAACAGCCCATAGTTCAGGCCCTCGATCTCGTGGGCGTCCACGTGAAGCCGGCTGTGGCTATCGACGCTCGCGTGGAGGTTCGCTCCCGGCATGCTTCCATAGAGCTCTTCGAGATCCAGGACGATGTCCTTGCACACGCCGCCGGCGACAGTGCACCCGTCGTTCTCCTCCCAGGTCGCGCGGGCCGTATGCCAGATCTCGGTGGCGTTGTTCCCCCCTAACGGATTCATGGGACCACCATCCGAGTCGATCTGGCCCGTCGTCAGGGTGAGCGTCGACTCCAGGGTCACCGCGTTCAGGAGGTTGTTCAAAGCCTGTCCGTCGAAGACAAACTCCGAGCCCAACTGGTCGGCCATCAAGGAGAGAAAGGCGTCGTCTGCCGCGTCCGCGAGCATCGCGCCCGTCGCGCTCAAGTTCCCGTTTCCATCGACGATGAAGTCACACAGGGTACCCAGGGTGCCGCCTTGGTTCTCGCATGCGATCTGCAGGGCGATAGCCCCCGGCGTGTCGAAGGCCTGAAGAACCGTCGCCATGACCTCGTAGTCCGTGTCCTGTAGCCCCTCGACCATGTTCAGCGTCGTAAAGACGCCGTAGACGCCCTCGAAGCGCAGAGGCAGATCGATGGTGGGGATCTTGATCTGTTTGGTGTTTCCGGCGGCCGTCTCGACGCCCGCGGTGCAGCCGTGGACCGTGGCCGAGCCTCCGTAGGGGCTCATGACCTGGACCGTCCATGTGCCCGTACCGCCTCCAGGCAGTGCAGGGAACTGCGCGACTCCATTGAAGGCGAGCGGACCGTTGGCCAGGGCCGGCACGATCTCCGGACCCGCCACGTCTGGATGCACCTCAGCGCAGCTTGGTGCGTTGGTCGGACCGTACAGGTTCACCTGAAAGTGGTCCGGCGCCTGGATTCCCGCGTAGCTCCAGGTGACGTCGAGGAGCGACGGCCCATCGGAGGCCAGTCCCGCGCTCACGGAGAAAAACAGGGAGGAGATGGCCGCGTCGCTGGGCACGGTCACGCTCACGAGCGCGTTGCCTGGCCCGAGCCCCGTGGGGACGAGCTCGACGGTCGCGACGCCATTCATATCGGTGAAGGTGGAGACGCCTGTGAGGCTCCCGATCTGATTGGGATCCTCAAGCAGGTAGTTGACCAGGGTCCCGGCGATGGGGGAGCCCTGGTCTGTGGTGTAGCGGACCGAGAGCGCGCGCTTCTGGCTCGTGAGCTGGATGGCGCAGGTCGCCTGGCAGGCCAGCCCATCGTCGCCAATGGCGCTCATGAACCGAAGCTGGTTGGGCCCCGCCTGAGGGCTGCCCGGATCCGGTGTCGTCGTCCCCGGGTTTGTTGGCGCCGGGTTCGTCGCTACGGGCTGGGCCGGGAGTTCAGTGACCTCTGCGTCGGCGCATCCCCATCCGAAGATCAGAGCGGCGAAGCAGGCGAGATAGACAAAAGGATTGAAGTACTTCACGGGTTCAAGGATACCATGTCTAACTATCGGATCCAGTTGGTCACGTGGCGCGTCTTTCTATCCTCATCGCACCGGACTCCTTTAAGGGGTGTCTGACCGCGCGAGCGGTCGCTGAGGCTATCGCCGAGGGCATCCGCAAGGCCTGGCCGGAGGCGCTCCCCAGGGCGCTGCCTCTGTCCGATGGAGGCGAGGGTCTCCTCGATTGTCTCATCGGCAGTCTTGAGGTCGAGGAGCGCGCGTCCGAGGTCACCGGTCCGGACGGATCCCCGCGTCCTGTCCGCTGGCTCTTTGAGCCGGCCGCGCATCGGGCCTGGATTGAGGTGGCCGAGGTGATCCCCCTGAGCGCGGTGGGTCCAAAGGGTGTCGGCGCCGCCACCAGTCGTGGGGTGGGTGAGCTCATCCGAATCGCCGCCAATCAGGGGGCGAAGCGCGTGGCCCTGGGCATCGGTGGCACCGGGAGCGTCGATGGCGGCGCTGGCTGTCTTATCGGACTTGGGGCTTCGGTCTGTGACGCGGATGGAGCCGCCCTTGACCCCGGGTCCGCGCGTCTGGGAGAGGTGCGCTCCGTTCGGTTGGAGCGCGGCGGACTCCCGGAGGTCGAGCTTCTGTGCGACGTGCGCAGCCCCATGGTTGGACCGCGGGGCGCGGCTCATCTCTATGGTCCCCAAAAAGGACTGAGCGTCGAGGGGGCGGCTCAGGTCGATCAGCGTCTTCGTGCCTGGGGACGTACCCTCGACGACGGTTTTGGCTGTGATCCGAGCGAGCTTCCGTTCGCCGGGGCCGGCGGTGGCCTCGCGGGAGCGCTCATGGCCGCATGCGGCGCGGTGCCGCGCTCAGGTATCGAGCGCCTCGGAGAGCATCTGCGGCTCGATGAGGCCATCCTGGGGGCGACGATCGTCGTGACGGGCGAGGGCCGAACCGATGAGCAGAGTCGCGAGGGCAAGGTCATCGACCACGTGCTCTCTCGCGCCAAGGAGCTGGCCCGACCCGTTCAGGTCATCTCCGGGCGCATTGAGCCAGACGCCGTTCGCTGGCTGGCCTCGCGTGGCGCGCGCGCGCACGCCTGCTCGCCCGCGCACCTCTCTGAGAGTGAGGCCATCGCGCGGGCAGAGGAGCTGCTCATCTCAGCCGCCTGCGAGCTCTTCGCGCCTGAGCGCTAGGCCCGCGTCACGGGCGGCTTGATCGGCCAGGCTTGGATCGCCCGTGTGACGGGTGACGGGGTGCTCCGTCTTGTCTCTGTGATGGAAGAGATCCACGGGTCGTTCGTCGGGCGCGGTGTTGCTCGAATCAGGTCGCTTGTAAGCGTCCTGGTGCTCTTCGCGTGCGTCCTGGGTTCGACTCAGTCTCTGGCGGAGCAAGTCCCTCGCACTCAGCCGGTGAACACCGTAGACGCCTGGCTTAAGGCGCTCGGCGACTCCTGGCATATGTTCGACAATCCCACCCGGTCCGATGTGGCCCATGTGTGGGGATTGCTCGTCTACAGACCCGGGATCTCGCATCTGCGTGGCTGCGTCTCAGAGAATCAGGACAACAATGGGGCGTGCCATGTCGCCCTGGCGAGCCTTCAGGACGTCGAGTCTGTCCCGCTGTTTCGCAAGACACTGCGCTCGAGCGAACACCCGACCTCCCTGGGCGCCGCGGCCTTGAGCCTCGCCGCCTTTGGCGATGATTTCTCCCGCGACCTGGTGCTCAAGGCGCTCCT
>CALCNF010000396.1 GCA_937897815.1 uncultured Pseudomonadota bacterium
CGGGCCGCTTCTTCTCGGGGCGGGTCTTCTTGGACTTGGGCTGCGCGGCCTTCGGCTCAGGTTCAGCGTCAGCTCCATTGATCAGGGCGGTCGCGGATGGATCCTGCTTCGGCGGGTCCGTCGCCGCGGGTTCATCGTTGGAGAGCCAGGCGAACACCACCGCGATCCCAATGGCAGCGCCCACGGCGACGCCGATCCCCTGGCCGAGATGTGAGGACCCTCGCGGTGAAGCGGAGAGCCCGGTCTTCAGGGTAGCGGGCTCGTCCTGGGTCTTGATCCGGTCGGGGACGGGCAGCAGGTCCTCCGCCCCGCTCATCATGCTCACAGACGATATGGCGGTGAAGATCCCGCGAAGTCGCTGCTTCACCTCGCGGCACGACTGAGGTCGCTTCTTCGCTTTCTTCTCAAGGATCCAGCCCAGGAGTGACTCCAGCTCCTTACGATATGCGCCGCCAACGCCTTCGGGCAGCTCGGGGACCGGGTCGTTGATGTGTTTGAGCATCACCTCCATGGGGGAGTTCCCTGCGAAGGGTCTGCCGCCTGCCAGCATCTCCCAGAGCAAGATGCCGATGGCGTAGACGTCGCTCGCAGGGGTCAGGTCCCTGCCCATGGCCTGCTCGGGGCTCATGTACGCCGGAGTTCCGCAGATCATCCCGGTCGCGGTCGCCTGCGTCCCGGTCTCCTCGGTCATCTTCGCGATACCAAAGTCGAGGACCTTTACGTGTTCCGGGTTTCCAGCCGTCTGCACCAGGAAGATGTTCTCCGCTTTCATGTCGCGATGAATGATTCCCTTGTCATGGGCCTCGGAGAGGGAATCGCAGATCTGGGCGAGAATGTGCGCGGCTCGGTCTGGGGCCAGCTTGTTGCTCGCGCCGAGCACATCGCTCAGGGGCGTGCCCTTGAGGAGCTCCATCACCAAAAACAGGTGCCCTTCGCCAGTGCGGCCGCTGTCATAGACCGTAATGGTGTTGGGATGGCTGAGCTGACTCGCCGCGCGGGCCTCTCTGAGGAAGCGCTGCACGGCAACCATGTTCACCGCGAATTGCGGACGCAGGACCTTGATCGCCACGTCCCTCCGCATGGAGGACTGGTGGCCCAGGTAGACCGTGCCCATGCCGCCCTGCCCGAGCTTGCTCTTGATGGCGTACTTGTCTTCAAGGGTCTGGCCGATGAGATCCGGCTCCCCCTGAAGCACCATCAGGCGCTCTCCGTCGTCCTTGCAGACGGTAAGGGAACTGTCGTCGTAGACGGTCCCACATGCAGGGCAAAACTTCTGCATCCGACGGCCTCTTGCTCCCTGCTTCCAAGCGGTTCGGGCCCAGTTTAGGCAGGCCGTTCGAGCGCGGTCAATGCCATCGCGCTCTTCTTCTAGATGGCTCCCTGAGTTCGCTGTCGAAGCCACGCGTCGATGAGCACGAGGGAGGTCATCGCTTCCACGATAACCACCGCCCTCGGGAGCACGCAGGGGTCGTGACGACCCGAGGCCTGAAAGGTCGTCGCGTCGCCCTCGCTGGTCACGGTCTGCTGCTCTTTGAAGTGTGTCGCTACGGGCTTGAAGGCCACTTTCAGATCGATGGGCATTCCATTGCTGATGCCGCCCTGCACCCCTCCGGAGCGATTGCTCGCGGTCTCGACTCCGTGATCGCCCGGGACAAACGGGTCATTGTGGGCGCTCCCGCGCAGCTGAGTTCCAGCGAAGCCGCTGCCGATCTCAAACCCTTTGGCCGCCGGCAGGCTGAGCATCGCGCCAGCGAGCTCCGCATCCAGCTTTTCAAACACAGGCTCACCCCATCCAGCGGGGACCCCTGTGGCCACACAGCGGATCACACCGCCAACGGTGTCGCCGTCCTTACGCACCTCCGCGATGCGCGTCGTCATACGGGCAGCGGAGTCCGCGTCCGGACACTGGATCGGCCCATTCGCGATCACCGACTCGCGGGTGACCTTCGCGGGTTCAGGGACGTCCGCTGTGATGTCTTCTACGCGCTCGACCCACGCGACCACCTCGATGCCCTGGGCGCGCAGCAGCTTTCGGGCCACCGCTCCAGCCGCTACACGGGCCGCGGTCTCACGCGCCGACGCACGCCCGCCCCCAGCCCAGGCACGGTGCCCGTACTTGGCCTCATAGGTGAAGTCAGCGTGGCTCGGCCGATACAGGCCCTTCATATGCTCGTAGGCCTTAGGCCGCGCGTCCTGGTTGCGCATCAGCATCGCGATGGGGGTTCCGAGGGTGAGCCCCTCGAAGGTGCCGGAGAGGATCTCTACAGTGTCCGACTCTCGGCGCGTGCTCGAGAGCGCGTCCCCGCCTGGCCTCCGGCGATCGAGGTCAGGCTGGACATCCGACGCCTCGAGAGGGAGCCGAGCAGGACAGCCGTCGATGACGACACCCAGGCCACCACCGTGACTCTCGCCAAAGGTCGTAACGCGAAACAAATGACCAAAGGTGTTCCCGCTCAAAGCGTCATCCCCCATGCGGCGCCTGAGGCGATCGCGCTGCCAAGCAGCGCCAGTGCCGCGAACTGCAGCGCGGCGCTTTGCTGGCGAACCAGTCCGCGGGCCTGTGTGACTCCAGAGCCCGCGAGGGCGCCACCACAGCAGCCGAAGACGCCACCTACGGGGCCGCCTACCAGCGCGCCGCTCAACAGACCCGCGCATGCGCCGAACAGGGCGCCGTATCCCGGGCCTGGCTCGCGCTCTCCGAGGAAGATCTCCCAGGTCGAGCTTCCTAACAGCGCCCCTGCGGCGAAGGCCAGAGCCCACTCGCCCGGCCCGCTGGCCGCCA
>CALCNF010000397.1 GCA_937897815.1 uncultured Pseudomonadota bacterium
CCCACGCACGCAGATCACGGGGCCAGTCGCTCGGGGGGACGCGCGCACGGTGGCCCTGCACCTTGAAGCGATCAAGAGAGACCTGCCCGACGCGCTACCGGCCTACGTCAGCCTCGCGGTCGCGTCGCTTGAGATCTCGCGGGCAGACATCAGCCCGGACGACGCGCGTCGGCTCGAGGACGTGCTCGACCGCTTCAGTCGATGAGCGTCCGCTTCCCACCCATCTGACTGATACGTCGGTAGAGGGTCGCACGGGAGAGCCCGAGGAGGCGCGACAGGCGCGTCACGTTCCCGTTGACGAGCTTCATGCCTCTTCGAATCAAGGCGTCCTCCACCTCCTCGGCTCGAATCAGATGCTCAGGGGTCTGGAAGACGCTCTCAAAGACGGCAGAGAGAAGATCCGCGGCGTCACCCGGTTCGGGGCTCACCTCTCGAATCGCGGCTCCCTGCAGACGGGCGGCGTCCACGAGCGGACGAGGCAACTCACGCAAGGTCAGCTGACTGCCGGAGGCGAGGACCACGGCGCGGCTGATGATGTTCTGGAGCTCGCGCACATTGCCCGGGTAGTCGTGGTTCTCCAGGACCTCCATTGCGGCGGTTGTGAACCCGAGGACCTTCTTCCCCTCCTCCCTGGCGATTCTTCGCATGAAGTGATCGGCGAGGATGGGCACATCGCCGACCCGGTCAGAGAGGCGGGGGATCATGACCGGGAACACCGCGAGACGGTAGTAGAGGTCCTCGCGAAACCGCCCTTCTTCGACCATGGTTCGAAGATCGCGGTGGGTCGCGCTGATGATGCGCACGTCGACCTGAATGGGCTTCTCTCCACCCACGTGCTCCACGGACCGCGACTCCAGGACTCGCAGGATCTTCGCTTGAAGATGCAGGGGCATCTCTCCGATCTCATCGAGAAATATCGTTCCCTTATCCGCCAGCTCGAACTTGCCCTTCTTCGACGAGATTGCCCCTGTAAAGGCGCCGCGCTCATGACCGAAGAGCTCACTCTCAAGCAGGTGCTCCGGGATCCCTGCGCAGTTGATCGCGACAAACGGGCGCGAGGCCCGCTCACCGGACTCATGAATCGTTCGAGCGAGCAGCTCCTTACCCGAGCCGCTCTCCCCCAACAACATCACCGTGACTCGCGAATCCAAGACATGGCTCAGGGTCGCGAAGAGATCGGTCATCTGCGGGCTGCGGGCGATCACCTGAGCGAAGGGGTCCTGACCGTGGACAGCGCGCTCGAGATCGCTCACGCGGCTCGACATCTCCAGGTCCTTGAACGCGTTGTGCACGCTGACCGGAAGCCGGGTGGTCATCCCCTCGTCTTTGGACAGGAAATCGTAGGCGCCACGCCGGGTCGCCTCCGCCACCGCCTCCACCGTGGCGTGTCCCGTCATGATGATGACCCGAACGTGGTCGTAGCCCGCGACGATGCGCTCAAGGAGGTCCATACCCGGCCGGTCTGGGAGGCGCAGGTCGAGGAGGATCACGCCCTGGAAGCCCCCGGAGAGCGCGGCCTCTCCCTCAGCCGCTGACGCGGCCGACTGAACACGATAGTCGTCGGGCGCCAGCGTGGAAGAGACCAGCTCTACGAGGAGCTGGTCATCGTCGACGATCAGTACGTTTCGGTCGCTCAAGGAGCCCCCCTCCGACGCTCCGCACCCTCTGCGTCTTTAGCGCGAAGGTCGTAGGACACAAGACGGGCTACTTCTTACCCCAGATGAGCTCGGCGAGCTTGGCGCCATCCTTTCCGCTGTACTTCTCTGTGGCGATGCGCGCCACGTCCACAGGAGCCACCTTCGTGGTCAACTGCGCTCCCTCTGCCGCTTTCAGAGCGCGCGTCACGACCGATCGGAACCCACCGTAACTGCCCCATCCGACCATCTTGTTGCCGTTGACGAAGAAGCCGGGTGTTCCCCGCATCTCAAGCGCCGCGGCCAGGTTCCGCTCGTACTCGATCTGCGCCGCGATAGCGGGGCTGTTCATGTCGGCCTTGAACTTGGTCA
>CALCNF010000398.1 GCA_937897815.1 uncultured Pseudomonadota bacterium
CCTCTCGCAGGTCAGCTCTTCGAGCCCGTTTAATGCCCGAGCGACCTACTACCGAGCCACCGTCCTCGTCGCTCTGCAGCGCGAGGGAGAGGCCATGGCGCTGTTCCAGTCCCTCGTTCAGATCCAGGGCAAGGACAAGAACTCCAACCTGGTCCGGGACCTGGCGCGTCTGGCTCTGGGTCGCCTGACGCTGGATCAGGGAGACATGGTCACCGCTGTGACCCACTACCAGCGCATCTCTCGCAACAGTGATTCGTACGAGGTCGCCCTCTACGAGATGGCCTGGGCGTATATCGAGGCCGAGCAATACGACAAGGCGCTGAACACGATCGACTCCCTGCTCTTGACCGTGAAGGATCCTCAGCTGGACGTGGAGGCGCACACGCTTCGGGGTCGGCTGAACATCTACCTGAACGACCATGACACCGCGGTCGACACCTTCGAGAAGATCATCAATCGCTTCGCGCCGATCCGAAACGAGCTGGACAAGTTCACCCGGGATCCCAAGAACATTCAGCGCTACTTCCAGTGGCTCATCGAGCGCCGGGGTGAGGGTGGAGACCTGAACGCTCCCATGACGCCCCGCACGGCCGCCTGGGTCGAGAGCACGGGCGAGATGAAGCGCATGGCGGGGGTCTTCGAGGAGCTGGGCCAGCAGAGCCGAGAGCTCATCACGACCCAGGACATGGCGCAGATGCTCGAGACCATGGTGGACTCCAGGAGCCGCGTCGAGCTCTTCCCCGAGCTCAAGGACGGTTGGGCGCAGGCCCTGATCGTGGAGAACAAGCTCCTACAACTCGCCTCGCAGCTCTTGGAGTACCAGTACGAGCAGAGCCGCGAGCTCCTGCCCGCGGAAGAGCAGGCCAAGCTGGACGCGCTGCGCAACTGGCGTCGGACGATGGAGGTGCGGTTCCGTAAGCTGCCCATGACGTTCGACCAGTACAAGGAACGAAAGGCGCGAGTCGACGAGAGCTTCCTCGATCTCCAGCGTGACACCTTTGTGGTCAGTCAGCGTCTCAAGGAGCTGGAGCGTGAGATCGTCGCCGTCGAGCAGTACGTCAACGAGAAGCAGTTTGGCGTAGGCGGAGATCGATACTCCGAGGACCAGGAGCAAGAGTTCCGTCTCCTCATCGCCGATGAGAAAGACCGGCTCATGGAGATCCAGGACTCCCTCGATGATTTCCGCGAAGACCTGGAGGTCGAGGCGCGACGAGTCGGCGCTGGCGGTGAGGACAACGAAGGCGACAGTCACCTCAAGCAGAGCCTGGTGGCCGCCTACAAGCGCGAGGGGCTGATCTACGACAGCCTGGCGGAGACGGCCCGGGGCGATGAGGGCAAGGTGGGCCGCGAGCTCACGGCCATGCGCGCCACGATCTGGGACACGGTCGAGCGGATCGCCGAGGTGGTCGGCGCCATTGACGGTCGTGTGGCAGCGGCCGCGAAGAAGCTTCGCGCGAAGATCCGGAAGGAGGCCCTGCGTCTCGTGAAGTATGGTCGGCAGCTCACCGCCTACGAGGCGGAGGGTCGCGAGATCGGCCGCGAGATCGGCGAGCAGCTCTTTGAGGAGAGCCGTGACAGCATGAAGTCCCTCGTACGGGGCGCCGACGTGGGGCTCATCGACGTGGTCTGGCAGCAGAAGCGAAACGAGACCGAGGCGGCGAGCAAGCTCTCAGCAGAGCGCGCGGAGCGCATGAAGAGCCTCGATCAGAGCGTACGTGAGCTCACGGCAGATCGTATCAAAGCGCCCGCCCCCAAGGCGCCCGCCCCCAAGGCTGACGAGACGAAGGCTGACGAGACGAAGGCTGGCGAGACCAAGGCTGGCGAGACCAAGGCTGACGCGGACGATGACGGCGATGAGGAGGGCTCTCAGTGAGGCGCCTCTTCCCATCCGGCCTGATGATCCTCGGCCTCTTCTTTGCGCTCCTTCTGACGCCGGTCGCGGCGGCGCAGGATGCGGCACCGGACCCGGCTTCAGACAGCCCTGCGGATGAGCAGGCCTCCGATGAGGAGGGAGAGAGCGAAGACTCTGAAGAAGAGGGCGAAGAGGGCGAAGAGGACGAGGAGGACGAGGAGGACGAGCCCCGCGACCTTCACGCTGAGACCAACGGTGAGCTTCCCAAGTGCGAGAACACGGCGGTGACCGCTCCCAAGGCCGACGATAAGAAGGCCGACGAGAAGAAGGGTGAGAAGCGCGAGAAGACACCTGAAGAGCTCGTCCGGGAAGAGCTGGAGTCGGCCGTGGGACGCTACACGGAAGCGGCGCGCGACTTCCAGGCCGAGATGCACGCGCTCATCAAGCAGGACGTCGATGGACAGAAGAAGTTCATCGAGCGCACCTACGGTAAGAAGATCGGGAACATCGAGTCGAGCGAGCGCCTGCGACGCATGGACGCTATCAAGCGTTTCCAGCGCTTCATTCAGGAGTATCCGAACGACAAGCAGTACACCCCGGACGCCATGTTCCGTCTCGCGGAGCTCTACTACGAGTACAGCGCCGTTCGTTACAATGACGCCCAGGAGCAGTTCGAGAAGGACACGAACCTCTATGAGCG
>CALCNF010000399.1 GCA_937897815.1 uncultured Pseudomonadota bacterium
GATCCGACGGACCCCAGGCGCTCTCCAGCGCCGAGCTCGCACGACTTGGAGAGGAGCTTTTTGTATGACGACCATGACCACCGTTGAGATGAACCCATCCCGCCCTGGCGGACCCGAGATGTTCGATCGGATCGCCAAGCGATACGATCGACTCAATCGTGTTCTGTCCTTCGGCCTCGACCGCCTTTGGCGCCGAAACCTCGTGCGCTCCATCGCGCCGATCACCGCTGGCGATCGGATCCTGGACCTGGCCACGGGAACGGCTGACGTCGCCTTGAGCGTCGCGAAGGCCTACCCCGAGGCGACGGTGATCGGGCTCGACCCCTCGGAGGGGATGCTGGCGATCGGTCACACGAAGGTGGCGCGCGCCCAGCTCAACGAGAGCGTGGAGCTGGTGGTGGGCGACGCGCGAGCCCTGCCCTTCGACGACGACCACATCGCCGGTGTGACCATGGCCTTCGGGATTCGAAACGTCCCCGACCGGGACCTGGCGCTCCGAGAGATGGTCCGAGTGACCCGTCCGGGCGGCGCCGTGAGCATCCTCGAGCTCGCCGAACCGACCCAGGGTCCCTTCGCGAGCCTGGCGCGCGCGCACGTTCACCACGTGGTGCCGCGCATCGGACGTATCGTCGCCGGTACGGAGGCCTATCGCTACCTTCAGGAGAGCATCGCCGCCTTCCCACCCGCGGAGCTGTTCCGTGAGCAGATGGAGCGCGCTGGGCTGGTGGACGTCACCGCGACGGCTCAGACCTTCGCGACCGCCACGCTCTACACGGGTCGCGTACCCCTGGCCGGCTAAGAGACCGGAGGAGCCATGCTGCGGATCGCCTCGCTACACATCTACCCGGTGAAGGCCTGCGCGGGAGTCGATCTGGAGGTCATGAACCTGGACGATCGGGGCCCTACCGGAGATCGCCGCTACATGATCGTCGATCCCGAGGGCCGCTTCGTGACGCAACGTGAGAGCCCGATGATGGCCCTGATTCAGCCCTCCCTGCTCCCAACCGGACTCCGAATGCAGGCGCCCGGTAGGGCGCCGCTGACCGTTCAGCCCGGGGAAGACCGTCGACCGGTACGCGTGTGGGCCTCGGAGCTGGAGGCCATCGACGCAGGAGACCCCGCGGCCCAATGGCTGTCCTCGATCCTCGACCGACCGGTGCGCCTGGTGTCCATGGCGCCCGAGGTGAGGCGCGCCATCGACCCGCCCCATGAGGAGGGCCCCACCTCGGTGGCCTTCGCGGATGGGTTTCCCCTGCTCGTGACGCATACGAGCTCCCTGCGAGAGCTCAACGAGCGGCTGGAGCGTCCGGTGACCATGGGTCGTTTTCGGGCGAACATCGTCGTCGATGGCGGCGTGCCATGGGAGGAGGACCAATGGAGCGGACTGCGGATCGGCGCCACAGAGATCAGGCTTCCCAAGCCCTGTGAGCGCTGCAAGGTGATCACGGTGGACCCGGAGACGGGCCAGACGAGCAAGGAGCCCCTGAGGACCCTGGCGACCTATCGCTGCGTGACGGGAGCGGGGGTGATCTTCGGACAGAACGGTATTCACGCCGGTCCGGCCACGATCGCAGTCGGCGACCGGGTCGAGCTGTTGGTCTGAGAGCGGCTCAGGACGGCGGTTAGAGCTTCAGGTACCAGACGAAGACCGAGGGCTGGGTGTCCGGGCTGGCCTGACGACCGATCAGGGTTAGACCCTCTCCATCGGCGTGGAGAGCCTGGACCTGGCGGTTGAGGCCGAGCGGCACCGTGACCCAGGCGGCCGGGTCGGTCTCCTCGGAGCCCGCTGGGAGCACGAACAAGAAGGCCTCACCCGTCTCGTCCTCCTCCCAGTGTCCTGCCACGAGCACGTGTCCGGAGATGCGACCCAGGCTCGTGAGATCGAGGCCCTGCATCTCCTCGGGACCCTCGATCGTGGTCCACGTCTCGTCCCCATCGAAGTGGGAAAGATACCCCTGGTCGCCGGAGATCCAGACGCTGGACTCGCCCGCGCGCTCCACATCGAACACCTCATTGAGGTTGTCGATGAGCGCGTAGTCGAACTTGTCGTTGTCGTTGCCCCAGATCACCGACGGGAGCCCGTCGACGTCGTTGGATACGGCGGCCAGACCCAGGTAGAGGTCGTCACAAGACGCGTCATCGTTGCAATCGGAGTCCGACACGACCAGCCCGTCTACGGCGATGGGCCTGAACAGGCCCTTCTCGTTATTCGACAGGCCATTGGATACGTTCGTGCAGTTCAGATCGTCATCGTTGGTGCGGATACACCTGCGGATGCGCCCCTTGTTGCCGTTGTTGTTCTCACCCACCACGTAAGTTCGGTGCTTGATGTCGTCGCCATCCTTGAGGTGGCCCGCCCACGCTCCATAGTGCTCACCCTGGTTCACGAACGCGCCGATCAGATCACCGAGGTTGTAGGAGATCGACACGACGCCCCAGACGAACTGACCCACCTCACCGTCGGCGGAGAAGACGCCGTCGTGGGCCATGGACGTGAGCTCGATATCGTTGGTGCTGTTCACGACGACTCCCTCGTTCACGGAGCCGTTCAACCGAAGCACCTGACTGCGGATTCCATCGCACCAGAAGCCTTCCACCTGGTGGTTCACGATCGCGAAGACCTGACCGGCGTAAACCCCAAGGGCTCGCCCGACGCTGTCATAAGCGTCGCAGAACCAGTCACCGCTGTAGGCGACCTCATTGGTCTGAAAGCCGCTACAGATGCCCGAGACGCATACGTCGGGGCCGGTCCCATCGAGACCATCCGAGCAGGCGCTGAACTCAGGGGAGGGCTCGTGGACACACCCTGAGCCGGGATCGCAGAGATCGATCGTGCAGGGATTACCATCGTCGCAGGCTCCCGCAGCGGGCTCGCTCACGCATCCCTGGGCTGGTTTGCAGGAGTCGACCGTGCAGGCGATGCCATCATCGCACGGATCATTCGGACCGGCCTCGCACACGCCGCCAGCGCACACGTCGGGGTTGGTGCAGGCGTTTCCATCCTCACACGCGGTTCCGTCCGTGAGGACGATGAACGAACACTGACCGGTCGCGGGTTCGCACTGCCCCGCCTCACACCCGTTGGGCGACTCGCACGGCTTGAGGGATCCGCTGGTGCAGACGCCGTTGGAGCACACATCGTCGACCGTACACAGGTTGCCGTCCTCACAGGGGCCAGGCGTCGGGCTGTACACGCAACCCTCACCTCCCAGGCAGAGGTCGTTGGTGCACGGATTCCCATCGCCGCAGTTGGAGGACTCCGGATCAAACACGCAGCCAAAGTCCACCGAGCAGGAGTCCTCGGTGCACAAGACCCCGTCATCGCACTCCGAGTCCACGGGCTCGTGCAGGCACCCCGAGGCGGGCGCGCAGGTGTCCTTCGTGCAAGGTTTTCCGTCGTCACATGCGCTCGCGTTCGGCGTGAACACGCAGCCCTGGGTTGGATCACAGGTGTTGTCCGTGCAGGGAACCTCGTCGCTGCAGTTCTCGTGCACAGGCTCAAAGGTGCAACCGCCGTTGTCCGGATCACACAGATCGTTGGTGCACGGGATGTCATCGGCACATTCGACTGGATCGAACGTGCATTCCCCGGCGATGCAGACCTCGTTCTGAGTACATGGATTCGCGTCGGCACACGAGATCCCGTCCGCGACGGGGACGACGACGCATGAGCCGGTCTCCGGGTCGCACGCGCTCACCTTGCACGGGTCTTCGACCGCCTCGTCGCACACGACAGGGTCCTGGAGAGGCTCGCAGGAGCCCTCCCCTCCGCAGGTGAAGCTTCCGTTGCAGAGGTTCTCGTCGTCGCACGCCGCCGACGGGAACAGGGCGTCCTCCACGCCGACCTCATAGGCGTAAAGCGAGTCCCCTCCCGGGACGGCCATGATGAGCATCCGCAGGTGAAGCTTTTGAGGGGCCTCGTCGTCGGCGAAGGTGTAGTCACCGAGCACGTTGAAGTCGAGCTGCCCGTTCTCGCAGTCGTAGGGAATCTGATCCAGCTCGCTCTGGTTCCAGTCGAGCGCCCAGAGGTTCTGCTCCACACAGTAGAGATTGTGGAAGCCTCCATCGGGATCCTCCCAGAAGAGGTAGAGCGCCGAGCCCTCGATCGAGGCGCCCCCCAGATGCCAGGCGACCGTCGGCTGGGTGAGTCCCGCGATGGCGTCCATCTCTAGAGACAGGGCCTGGCCGGTGTAGCTCGCGCCGGTGAGCGCGGCGGCCGTGTCGGAGAAGGTCACGCTCTGCGTCGCGTCGAGGGTGCTGAAGGTCTCCGTGAAGAGCCCATAGAACTCGTCCTCTCCATCCCCATCATCCGCGCTCCAGAAGAGATCGGGGTCATCGTTGGGATCACAGGAGCAGAGGTTCTCACCGGGCTCACAGCCGCCGCCCGAGCAGGTGTCCTCCTCGGTGCATTCACTGCCGTCCTCGCAGGGGGCCTCGTTGTTCTCGTTGAGACACCCCGCCTCAAGATCACAGGCGTCGTCGGTGCACGGGTTGTCGTCGTCGCACAGGGACGCGTCGCTCTCGACCACGCAGCCCTCGGCCGGATCGCACTCATCGACGGTGCAAGCGACGCCGTCCTCACAGTCGATGTTCTTGCCGACGCAGGCTCCGCCAACACAGCTGTCGTCGGCTGTGCACGCGCTCTCATCGTCACAGTCGCCCTCCGAGAGCGGCGTAAAGATGCAGCCGACGCCGGGCTCACAGGCATCGCTGGTGCAAGGGTTCTGATCATTGCAGGCGTCATCGATCGCCTCATGAACGCAGCCCGTCTCCGAGTCGCAGCTGTCTACGGTGCAGTCGAGCCCGTCGTCGCAGCTGAGCTTGGCCTGCTCACACCCGCCGTCGCTACAGACGTCGGGTCCAGTGCAGGCATCACCATCATCACAGGGGACATCGAGCGGGTTGTAGACACACCCCTGTTCGGGATCACACTGGATGCCCGTACAAGGATTGTCGTTTTCGCAGGAGATCGCCTCGCCGCTGCACGCGCCGGCATCGCCGCAGAGATCGTCCTCTGTGCACGCGTTTCCGTCATCGCAGGCCACTCCGGGGGTGGCCGTCGAGAGGCAAGAGCCGGTGTCGGCATCGCAGGCGTCCTCCGTACAGGGGTTCGCGTCATCACAGAGCTTATCCTCGCCCTCACATACGCCGTCGACACAGACGTCGCCCGTGGTGCAGACGTCGCCGTCGGAGCACGAGGCGCCGCTCGAGGGCTCAAAGACACACGTCCCCGTGGTCTTGGCGCAGCTGTCCGCCGTGCAGGGGTCCTCGTCATCGCAGGCGACCTGGGTACCGACGCACTGGCCATCGTCATTGCAGATGTCATTGAGCGTGCACAGGTCGTCATCCTCGCACTTGGCTCCCGAGAGGCTCTTGTCCACACAGGCGCCCGTCTCGGGCTCACAGGACACGGAGAGGCAGGGGTTGTCCGAAGCCTCACAGACGACGACCGAGTCGACCTCCAGCTCACAGGCCTTCCCTCCGTCGGCCTGCAGCGCGCACACGGGTGTGCCGTTGCACAGGTCCCCGTCATCGGGGCAATCCTCATCGGTCTCACAGATGCATTGGTTGTCGCCACCGGCACACACTCCGGAGTCACAGACCGTGTCGGTGGTGCATGGATCAAGATCGTTGCAGGGCTGGCCCTCCCAGCTGGGGAAGGAGACGCAGCCACCCACGCCAGCGTCGCAGACCGCGGCCTGGCAAGGGCCAGGCGGCGAGCAGATCAAGGGCGTGCCCCCGACGCATGATCCCGACGCGTCGCAGAGCTCCCCCTCCGTGCAGGGGTCACCGTCCTCACAGGGGACGTCGATCACGACCTGCGCGACACACGTCGCCTGTTCATCACAGACGCCCACGGTGCAGCCGCCCAACAGCAGCTCAGGAGCGAGCTCACAGGCCACGCCGACCTTAGCGGGCACCTCGACGCACGCGCCCTCGATGCAGGCGACGTCCGTGCAGATATCCAGGCTACCGGGTTCGACCACGCAGTCCGCGCTCTCGACGCAGTCTGGTCCCACTCCCGTGTCATCAGGGCCCACCGCGTCCCCGGCCGCGTCGTCGGGCGTCTGGGCGTCGGTCGCTACGTCATCGCCGGTGGCGTCGTTGGGTCCTCCGCCATCGATCGGAGGGGCGTCTTCCTCGATGTCCCCGGAGGTGGCGTCGACAGCGGCGCCATCTGAGGAGGTCCCGTCGACCGAGACGTCCGCCGGATCCACGTCCACGCCAATCACGGCTCCGTCTTCAGGCGTGCTCGCGCCGTCCATCGCCCCACCGTCGGGAAGGGGAACGGAGACGTCCTGACCTCCAAAGGCGTCGGGACTCACGGTCGCGACGTCATTGCCTACGACCTGGTTGAAGCCCGTGTCGGGGGTCTCAGCAGCCGAGCATGCGGCTTGCGCGAGCGCGAGCGCCAGCGCGAGCGCCAGCGCGAGGGGCGGATAGTGACGAGACTCAGACAAGGGAACCCCCGGGGGAAGGAATCTGCCAGGCGAACAGGATCCACGACACGGGCCGTGGATTCAAGTTGCGAAGCGTCAAGGGGGATTCCCGAGACGCCGCCCCGCCTAGGGTGTGTTGGTCTCTCCGAAGGTGGCCGCGGAGCACACCTGACTGGCTCCGGCCCCGTTCGGGATTCGACAGAAGCTCACGACGGCCCCGTCCTTGGGCCAGGTCACGGCGTCGACCAGGAGCCCGTCGCTGTCGCGCAGCCGCACGGAGTCCGCGCCGCCCAGGCCAAA
>CALCNF010000400.1 GCA_937897815.1 uncultured Pseudomonadota bacterium
CCCCGGTGGCTGGTGTCTGGTGACCGCGGTGTATGAACGTCGGGAGGCCATGTCGAGCTACGTTCGTGAGCTCGTGCTCGACCGCGTTGGCGCGAGCGCGACACCGCCCCTCGAGCTGGCCATCCTCACTGGCGATGGCGAGGCGGCGGGTCTGAAACAGCTGCACCTCACGGCCGACGAGACTGTGCTCAAGGAGGTCGTCGGGATCGCGAGCGCTCCGGAGCCGGATGACGCCGCGAATTTTGTCGTGGTCTTCGCCGCGACGACGCTCCCTGTCAGCCCGACTGACAGCCGCCTTCAGTGCGCGCTCGGCGCGCTGCGAGGCGCCGCCTTGCAGCGTGCGCAAGGGCAGGCCGACGGGCTGGCGAGGATGTGGGTCGCCGAGATGAGGGTCTCCCCTGACGTCGCCTTCTTGATCGGCGAGCGCCTCGCGGACTTCGTCGATACCCAGGAAACAACATCCTTTGGAGGAACCCTGGTCACGGCCGTCTGGCCTGTGTCGGGCTCTTCCCGTAGGGAGGTTCAGAACTGATGAACACAAAACGTAAATACCGGATGCTGGCGCTCGTCGTCGCGCTCCTGTTCTCGCTGGTATCCAGCCAGGCGCTGGCGGGGATCATCATCACGGAAGGAAAGATCAGCCGCTGCGTCTTGACCCTAAAGAGCGCGCAGGGCTGGTGGAACCTCGGGGAGTGGCCCGAAGATGGGGAGGGGTGCGCGCCCCCAAGCGACATCTCGGAAGAGGATGAGGAGACGGACGAGGAGTCCGATGAGTCGGCTCACTATCTCGACGAAGAGGATGAGGACCTGGACCTCGATGATGAGGAGCTAGGTGATCTCGACGCGACCCCTGATGGCTACACCTGTAGCGACCTTGGCAACGGCCTGGAGCTGTGTGAGGAGGAAGACGAAGAGGGAGACGGTGACGAGGCGGCGCAGGGCGCTGGAGCGGGCTCCGCGAACGGCGGATCCTGGGCTGGCTACGCGGCGGCTGATGGCGGCGTGGACGCCGACAGCGGCGACGAGACCGTGGGTGGTTGCCAAGCGGGCGCTCCGGCGGACCCCAGCCTTCTCTTCGCGGTGCTCGCTCTCGTGAGCGGCTTCGCACTCCGACGCCGAGAGCCTGTCAGCTAAGGCGGACCTGGCTCAGGGCTCAGGAGCCTCAATGTAGGCCCGGTTTGTCGTCCAGCTCGAGCGCTTCCAGATCGAGAACTCGCGCGAGGTGTATTCGTCGATGTCGAAGTTCTCGTTGCGCGCACGGGTCAGGTCCACTCGTCTCGTGCCCGTGCCGAGCCCCGGGAGGCCGGCGTAGTCCATCAGATTGGGGATCAGCGCGGAAGACTGGCTGCCGTCCACGACCATGCCCCACAGGTCGTTGTTCGACTCGTTGTAGGCGGTCAGGGAGGTGTATTCGGCGTCGTAGCCTCCGTCCCAGGCCCAGGTTAGAGCCCAGCCATTGGCCTCCTCGATGGGGTACGGACCGCTCAGGACCGGGAAGCGCAGGAAGGGGCCCAGGATAAACGCTGTGCCCCCCACGGCCCGCGCGCCTCCTTCTGCAAAGGCGACGATGTCGTGCGCTGTAGACCGATAGTCGGGGATCGTGACTGGCGACCAGATCCCAGCGGCGCGCTCCAGGGCGACGCCGTGCTCTCCAACGACCAGGATCGTTCCAAAGGACGGGTCCGCGTCCACGGCGAGGAGGTCGTGGGGGGCGTCTACCTCGGTGAGGGTTACGCCCTCGACTGTACCCTCAAGCACGGTGCCATCGTCGCCCACGACGACGAGCGCTCCCGTCGCGCCGTCGAGCGCCGCGTCGCGTAGGG
>CALCNF010000401.1 GCA_937897815.1 uncultured Pseudomonadota bacterium
CGAATCTTTCGCCCGACGCTGCTCGATGTCTTTGGCATCACGAACCTGCAGCTGGGCACGGCGTTCTCCGTGTACGGAGTTGTCGCGATGCTGGCCTATTTCCCAGGCGGCGCGCTGGCGGACAGGTTTACGGCTCGCAAGATGATGGCCGCGGCCCTCGTGGTCTCGGCCCTCGGTGGCATCTATTACGCGACCGTGCCGAGCATCGGTGGGCTCAAGCTCCTCTTCGGCTTCTGGGGTGTGACGACGATCCTGCTCTTCTGGGCAGCGATGATTCGGGCCACGCGCGTCTGGGGCGGAACGCGAGGGCAGGGCAAGGCCTTCGGCATCCTGGACGGAGGCCGCGGGTTGCTCGCTGCGCTTCTCGCCTCGGCCACCGTCGCGGTGTTCGGAGCGCTCCTGCCCGAAGACGCGGCGTCCGCGACCCTTGAGCAGCGCGCGGCCGCTCTCAAGCAGGTCATCTGGATCTTCACGGTCATGACGGTCTTCGCGGCCGCGGTGATTTGGTTCTGCGTTCCCAATGAGGGCGAACAGCCCGCCTCGAGCGAAGGTGATGGGCTCTCCTGGTCGAGCATCAAGACGGTGCTCAAGAACCCAGCCGTGTGGCTTCAGGGCATGATCGTCGTGACGGCTTACACGGGCTACAAGGGTATGGACAACCTGAGCCTCTTCGCTCGGGATGTGTTCGCCTTCGATGATGTGCGCGCGGCCCACGTCAGCGCGCTCGCCTTTTGGGTCAGGCCCTTCGCGGCGCTCGGCGCAGGGCTCCTCGCTGACAAGGTGGGAGGTCCTCGTACGATCGCCGCCTGCTTTGTGCTGATCATGCTGGGCGACGGGGTCGTGGCCCTCGGTCTATTGGACCCCACCGCACCCTGGATGCTGTTCACCATGGTGATCTCCATCAGCGCCGCCGTCTTTGGTCTTCGAGGGATCTACTTCGCCATCTTTGACGAAGCGGGGGTCCCCGCGGCGCTCACGGGGACGGCCGTAGGCGTGGTGAGCGTCGTCGGATACACACCCGACATCTTCATCGGTCCCATCAACGGCTACCTGACCGATACCTACCCAGGAGCGACGGGGCATGAGTACTTCTTCGCGGTGCTCGCCGGCTTCGCGACCCTGGGCTTGATCTGTTCGCTGGTGTTTCAGCGTTTGTCCGCGCAGCGAGCTGCCTGAGCCCGGTGGGTCGGGCGTCTGATATGAACCCTCTATCGCCGCCTGCATGGACCTCCCCGACAGGATCTTCTCGTCGCTCGACCAGGGTTCTGATGGCTGGCCTCAGGTGTGTGACGCCAGCAGCACATTCGCTCGGTGAGCGCGTCGCATAGCTTTTGGGTTCGCCTTGGAGTTGCTGCCCGCGATACTTGAATCGCGGCCAAAGAACAGCGACGTGAGCCCACTCGACTGAACCTCTGAGGTCTTCGCCGCATTGCGGCTCAGGGGCTCGGCGGACGCAGGTCCTTTTGCAGCAGCAGTTTCAGGTGTTCACCCCGGTCAAGGTAGGTCCCCGTGACGAGCAGCCCGTGAGCCATGTTCAACCGGAGCATCTCCAGATTGTTGTTGCTGCAGATGGTAGTGATGAAGCCGAAGTCGCCCTCGGCGCACCACGCGTGCTGAAGCTCCATGAGGTGCCTGGCGACTCCCTGGCCGCGCGCGCTCGGTAGCACACCACCCCGCCAGCTCTCGAAGTACCGCGGGCGGTCCTCATAGCCGACCTTGAACCCGATCAGCTTCGGGCCCTGAAAGGCGAGGCAGAACAGGAGGCGATGACGGTTGGACAGGGCCCTCTCGTAGCCCGATACCTCTTCCTCGAAGCCAAACACAATGTTGCTCAGCTCGACGATGGAGCGGAGCACCTCATCGTTCGGCATGCCCTCAATCAACTCATAGCGAAGCTCATTCATCAGCGCTCTCATGCCTCCTGGGCCGGTCTCACGTCTCGCGTAAAGCACACGACGTTGGCGGCGCATCGTCGGCGCATCTCGGGGTGGTGGTTCCACACCCACACCAGGGCCTCCGCGAGGGTGATCTGGTGAATGTTGGTCGGGCCATCGGGGAAGAAGCGAGTGAGGTGCACGTCGAGGTCCTCTTCGCTCCAGTCGACCGCGAGGGGCTCAAGAACCGCGGGCGGTTTTCCAAAGGGTGACCATCGATTCATCACCGTGAGGCTTCGCATCGCCGTATTGTATTGCTCGTCGGTCATGAGCGGCTTGAGGCGCTTTGCCCACACAAAGGCCAGGACGTTATGTCCAAAGAAACCCGGGTTGGTCAGGGCCTCCGTGAGGATCTCGGTCTCGCTCGGAACGATGTCGATCGGAGGGTGCTCAAAGGTCGTGTCATTCCCGCTGTGGAAGGTCGCGACGGCGAACTCCGTGAAGCGCTGAATGAACAGCCCCATCCGTTCTGAGGACTCCTCCTCGGCGAGCACGGCCTGAAAGAAGTACCAGTGCCCGGCGAACACCGAGAGCTCGTGGCCCAGGTACTTGGGGTGGTCGAGCGCTTTGTCGATGTAGCTCCGAAAGAGCCCCTCAAACCCGAGCTCTTCATGCTTCTTGCCCATCGCCCAATAGGAGAGGGGTATCAGCCCTCGGCTCAGGATCCAGTCAGGCCCGAAGTCGCGACCTGAGGTCGAGTCCACGATCTCATCGAGCTCCTGGAGCGCGGGAGCGATGAGGCCGCCCACCTTGGGCTCGTCTCCCTCGATGATCTCGCAGCAGTACTGCCACACCTCCGAGGGAAGTTGAGGGCGATGGGCGCGCAGGCTCTCCAGGGCGCAATAGGCTTTGAATACGTGGCTCTGAAGGATGTACGGAACCGAGCGGAGGGCGCCTGGAATCAGCGCTTCGAAGTGACGTTCGTTTCGCATAGTACCCCTCGGTCAGTCGGACAGGAGTGACTCAATTCCATCGTAGTCAAAGGCGTCGATCAGCTCGGTGAGCCTCGCCGCGAGCTTCGCGTTCTCGAACTCCAGCTCCTCGATCGCCGCGGAGAACGCGGACACGTCTCCTGAGCGCACGAAGTCCAGCAGCTCGGCTCGCCGGGCCGCGTCGAGGGCTGTCGTCGGTGGGGCGGCCTCTGTCTCAACGCGCTCCACGGCGAGGTTCTCCTTCGTGACGTTCTGGTAGCTCACCTCGAGAACGAGCGCGTCGGCCAGGGCCTGATGCATCACGCTCTCGCGCACCGGCTTGGTCACGAACGCAGCAGCGCCGAGCTCAATCGCCTTCTCACGGTCCTGTATCTGGGCGCTGGCCGAGACGAAGAGCACGGGGATCTCTCTCCCAGTCTCGTGCTCTCGGAGCCGCCTGTGGACCTCGTGCCCATCCATATCAGGCATGCGCAGGTCGAGGAGCACGGCGTCAAAGAACTCCTGTTCAATGCAGATGAGCCCGTTCGCCCCCGAGCTCGCGGTTCGCGCCTCCACGCCGACAGCCGCGAGCATGTCGCTGAGCATGGACAGATTGGTCTCTTCGTCATCGATGATCAAAACCCGCGGAGCGGATCCATCGGGCTTCCTGAGGCTCGTTACTCGTTGCCGTTC
>CALCNF010000402.1 GCA_937897815.1 uncultured Pseudomonadota bacterium
CCAGGTGTCCACATCGGCGGCGCTCCCCGGAAAGCTCTGGTCACCGGCGAGCTGTCCCTCAAAGACGCTGAGCTCGGTCACGAGTCTTGAGCCCCTGAACGCCAGCTCTCCACCCAGCTCGATCACGGCGCCCGTGCGGCTGAGTTGGCCGTGGGTGAACCCCTGATCATCGATGGGGAAGTCGTCGAGGCCGCTTTGCGTAAAACGCGTGAAGCCGAAGAGCTTCCACTTCAGGTCGCTCTCGGGCGTCGGTGTCGGGGAGGCCGTGACGGTCGCGTCTGCGCTCGGGGCCGGCTTGGGTTCCGGCTCAGGCTCCGGTTCAGCCTGGGCAGGCGGGGCCTCTAGCGGGGCCGCTGGCGTCGCCTCGGGGGCGTCGTCCTCTGGAGGGACGTGCGTACCCGGGTGTGCCAGGGCGCTGGTCGTGAAGAGCACGAGAGTCAGCAGGGAGAGGAGCGTTCGAAGGTTCATGATTACAGCAGCTCCGATTCAGGTCGGGGGGCGGGCGGTTCGGGGAGTCCCGGGCAATCGTCTCGCGATTGGCAGGGATCAAAGTTCAGGCTGGTTCCACCGGTTCGGAGGTACTCGCCGAAGACGTTCATAAAGAAGAAGCCGACGTCGAAGGTCGGCGTGTCCTTGCACGTGGAGGCGCAGTCGGAGTCGCCCTCATCGCAGGCGTCTTTACACTCCTGGACCGCGAGGTCTCGGTAGTGCCCGGGCGGGTGAATGTCGTGTTTTCCCGTGGGGTCCTGGAAGGGGAAGATCGCTCCAGAGAGCCCGCAGGTCTCTCCCGCGCAGAGCGTGTCTTCGCCGATGAGGCGAAGAGGTGGGTCGAGGCGAGGTACGGTATCTCCGTAGACGTCCGTGCCCTCGCTCCAGTTGTCCACGTCCATATGGACCCCCGGGAACCCGTCTCCAGCGAAGCGGTCGAGGATGTGCACGGCCTCTGCCGTGTAGGTGTCCAGGAGGACCTGGTTCGCGGTCCGTCCCTCGTAGCGACCGTCGTCGAACGGCTCCAGGTACGGCACGAGGCCCGCGGCGCGCGCGAACGAGATGCCCGTGGAGGCAGGAACGTTCATGTCGCCGATCGTGGTGACCACCAGGTTGTGGCTGCCGGTTGAGGTGCCGGTGGCTTCGTAGGTCAGCGGCTCAAGCATGGCGTGGGGCGCGAGGGCGGCCGGGTCTGCTGGGTCGAGCACAAGCTGGGCGATGCTCAAGAAGCGTCGGAACTCGGGGTCGGAGCGTCGGAGGCCCATGCCCTCCTCGAAGGCGACCAACGGTGAGCCTGCGCTCCAGGAGCGGCCCATAAAGCTCACGTCCTCTTCAAGCGTGTCGACGACGATGTAGGGCTTCGCGCCGCTCACCGTCACGCAGCCCGGGGTCGGCTCGAGAGAGGGGCCCGGGTAGAAGCTCAGGCTGAGGTCGTCGCCCCGGTCGCTCGGAAGGCCGAGCCGAAAGGTGCCGTCTTCTCCGACCAGCGCGCAGGTGCGCTCGCCGTTGCTCAGGTTGTTCGCGATGACCGTGTCGCCTCGCTGAACCCCATCCACGGTGCCGAGCTTGATGGTCGTCTCCCAGTTCAGCTCAGCGAGGACCGTCTCCAGCACGAGGGTGTCGGAGTCCTCCTCGAGGGTTCCGGTAAACAGAGGCGCCATCAACCGCAGCTGCACCGCCTCTTTGACCCCGCCCTGCAGCGAACGGTTGCCGATATCGGAGAGCCCACCTCCACCGCAGACCGGAATGGAGACGTCCACCTCGGGCTCCAGGGCGCCGACCACGGAGGCCATGATCCCGCCCAGGGAGCTGCCCGTGAGACCAATCGGTGACTCCGGACCGATATCAACGACACCATCCCCGTCAAAGTCGCCGGCCAGGTCGGGCTCACCATCCCCGTTTGTATCCATGTCCCAGGTGCGGACGCCATCAAAGCTGCGCAGGGTTCGGATCAGCTGCATATAGTCCAGGGCGCACTGACGAACCATGTCACGTGTGTGGAAGGTGTAAGAGGTCCAGAAGTCGGCGCCGCTGTCAGGCGCGCCGTCACCATTGAGGTCCATGGCGCGCCCATCGTCGACCGCCTCCAGCAGCGGTCCGAGGCCGATCAAATCGAGCACGGCCGTCTGCTCCTTATCCGATTCGTCAAGGCTCAAGCCGTGCGAAGGGCAGTCGAGGCCAATGGTGGCGATCCCGTGCTTGGCGAAGAAGGGGGCCCAGCCGATGGACTCGAGCCGGGTCGACGTGTAGCCGTGTCCCACGATCATCACGGGCGCTTGTCCGCCGTCCTTACGCACCGAGGTCTCCTTCCTGGGCACGTAGGCCCAGAAGGTGACGTCCTCGGAACGCACCGTGGGCGACGGGGTTACGCTGAGGTCCGGCGGCCAGGACTGATCGTCGAAGGGGAGGAGCTCGCCCTGCTCATCGAAGCGCTCAAAGAGCTGCGGTGACTTGAAGCTCCCAAGGGCCATAAAGTCGATGTACTGCATGGAGCCCACGATGGCGTCGCGGCGGTTGTCCCCCTTGACGCCCACGAGAAGCTCAAGGACCTGCGGTAGGATGATCGAGAGGTTCTCTGTGTAGACGACGTAGGGGTTCTTCAGGCCGACGTAGATCTCCTCGTCGCGGAGCACGGACAGCGTCATGTCTGGCGGGACCGTGGTCCCGATGTGTCCCTGAACGCCCTGGCCATAGAGACCGTCGCGCACCGCGCGCCAGTCTGAACCGATGGACTCGGTCGTGTAGGTCCACGCGAAGGCCACGTCCTCAACACCGAGGCCATAGAGCGGCAGGTAGTCGGCGAGCGGCGCGAGCGCGGCGCCCTGCGAAGCGTGGTGCACGCCAGGGTAGGGGGAGCCGACGGGCTGTCCGTTCAGGTCCGTGAGCTTGCGCGTGACGACCACTGCGTACGTCGTTCGCTCTCGCAGAGGCACGAGAGGTCGCACCATGAGCGTGTCGGTCTCTCGCTCGTAAAAGGTCATCATGGCGTCGGCGCGAGCGGCGAGGTCGTCCGCAGCTGGTGAGGCCCCTGGCACATAGTTCGGCGCGTCCAGGACCCCGTCGGCGTCCAGGTCCTCGGGCCACTCGTCGCCGGTGATCTGCCCATCTCCGTTGGCGTCTCCGCCCGGATTGAGGACGCCATCCCCATTGCGATCCTCGTCGGCCTCCTCGAAGACCAGGGAGCCCGCGGAGCCTCTCGGGTCGTTCTTGCCGTATGCACGCTCCTCGAGGACGACTGGGTAGTTCCCGTTGCCTACGTCGAGGTGAGTGAGCTCTCCGCGATGTGGAGAGTTGGGGTCGACGTCGATCAAGAGAATGACGTCATCCGCGACATCGTAGGACGCGTCTGTGTGCGCGCTCAGGACGCTAGCCGGATCGAGCGGGCCGCTAAAGGGCACTGTGATCGCCTGAAAGACGCCCCATCCATCGAGGGTGTCGATGTGCTCGCGGATGCGACGCTCCAGAGCGGTGGGGGCCAACATCGAGGCATTCACGCGCCGCCCGGTCGGCGAAGAGGGGTCGAGCCGCGTCGCGACGTCGTTCGGCAACGGAATACGCGGCAGCGGCTTGTCCAGCATATCCATGGAGACG
>CALCNF010000403.1 GCA_937897815.1 uncultured Pseudomonadota bacterium
CTTCTTTTCTCTCCCTCCCAACGCTGCGTTCTCTGCCTTGCTCGTGTTCGTCTTCTGGGACTTCGCAGACGCCGCGCCCGGGCTCCCCGGGGCCGCGTCGACCTGGCAGAGGACCCGGCAGGTTCCCGAGAGCGGCGCGCCCAGGTCCGCGCCGATACAAAGCTGGCCGGACGCGCAGCTGGTCTCCAGGCTCGTGTCATCACACGGCTCACCCTTCTGCGACTGGCCGATGTCGCCCAGGCATTGGCCATCGGATGGGTTGAACATGGCGGGGAGGCACCAGGTGCCCTCGCATCCCGACAGGGCCTGGGGCGTCCAGGGCGTGCAGCCCTCGGCGCAAGAGCCAAAGTCGAGGACCTCATCGAGCTGGCCAGCGTCCGTGGCGATGAGCAGGGGGATGCAGGACTGCTCGTCTCCGCAGGCCCCTTGGGTGATCGGGGGCTTGGCGTCTGGGTCGCACACGCGCTCGCAGACCGCCGGCTCGCTGCTCGACTTCACGCACAGCAGGCCCTCGTCACAGATGTTGGGAGCGTTCTCACACTCGGTGCCCTCGGGGGCGTCTCCCAGATCAGGGATGCAGTATCCGTTAATGGAGCCAGGCGAGGGCTTGTCCAACTCAGGGATGCACCAGGAGTCCTCCGGACAGTCCGTGTAGAACACGTCGCACGCGTCCGCGCACCAGCCCATATCCAGCTCCTCGGCGCCCACCTTCGCGGAGATGCATTGCTGCTCTCCGCCGCACGCGGGCGCGGCCGAGAAGGGCGCGCAGTCCGCATCGGCGCACACCCCGTCGACGCACAGGAGGTCGTGGTCGCAGTCCGTGTGGACGTCGCACAGGTCTCCGTACTCGCTCAGGCCGTCCGGAACGCAGGCGTTCACGTCGTTGATCCAGGTTGGAAGGCAGGTCGCGTCCGGGCCGCAGTCGTTGGCGAAGAAGCTCTCGCATCCCGAGGGCACGCAGTAGCTCGCCTCACCCGGAGGCGCCGCGCAGTCATAGTCGTCTGCACAGGGGTCGATGTAGGTTCCGTTGATGGCCTCATCGAAGGTCGGACCCACGCAGTGCTCTCGGCAGATGCCCTTGCCCGCTTCGTACTCGATGCACACGTACGGAAGGGGCTCCGGGGAGCTCGGGTCGCAGTCCTCATCGACGCCCCCGCACTGGGGGATGGGCTCGCAGGCCCCGGTCACGGGGTTGCACTGCTCGTTCGGGGCGCACTCGACGCCTGTGCCACCGCACCCACCCGGGGGCTCGCACGCGCCCGTCTCGGGGTTGCAGACCTCATCGGGGGCACACTCCACGCCCTCCTCGGTGCAGTCGCCTGGCTCACAGGCGCCCGTCTCCTCGTTGCACACCTCGCCCGGCTCACACTCGGCGCCCTCCTCGGTACACGCACCAGCGCTGGCGCCGTCGGTCGAGGCCGTGTCGGTCGTCGTGTCACCGCTGGCGGTGTCATCGGTGGGCGCGCCGATGGTATCGGTGCCGCCCCCGAGGCCGTCGAAGTCGACCGGCTCCGCGCCTTCAGTGGTCGTGGTCGTCGAACAGGCGCTCAGGACGAAGAGCGTCGTCACACAGAGGATTCGCGCGACTGGATAATTCAAGGGGCCTCCCAGGCTCGAACGAGGGCATAAAGAATACTCGATCGGGGCCCTGGAAGCGAAATCTATCCGGCGTAATCTAGCGACCGTTCAGCCCGTCTCCGGCGGCTCCGTTGGCCAGGCGTGGCGCCTCCAGTAGAATGGTGGGTGCACACGGAGGGAATGATGGGTGAGTGGAGCGAGCTCTCTTTCTATCTGGAGAACTGGCCTGCCAGCCTCGGGGCGCTGGTCGCGCTCGGGCTTGTGGGGCTGTTGATCTATGACGTGACCCAGCGCCGTCACGCGATCATCCACAACTTTCCAATCGTCGGTCACCTCCGCTACCTCCTCGAGATGATCGGTCCCGAGCTCCGGCAGTACTGGGTCGCCAATGACAAGGAGGAGATGCCCTTCAATCGCCAGGAGCGACGCTGGGTCTACGCGACCTCCAAGGGCGCGAACCCCAACTTCGGCTTCGGCACCACAGAGCAGGTCTATGGGATCGGCTTCCCGATCATCAAGCACACGACCTTTCCCCATAAGCCCGCTCCGGACGCGGATCCTTACGCGGTTCCGTGTCTCAAGGTGATGGGGACCGCCCGCGGGCGTCGACGCCCGTATCGGCCGCGCTCGATCATCAACGTCTCGGCCATGTCCTTCGGTTCCCTGGGCGCCCGGGCCATCGAGT
The DNA here is from genome assembly GCA_937897815.1 of uncultured Pseudomonadota bacterium. Taxonomy (GTDB): domain Bacteria; phylum Myxococcota_A; class UBA9042; order PHBI01; family CALCNF01; genus CALCNF01. The sequence continues at coordinate 2,264 of CALCNF010000403.1, forward strand.
CCCTCAATCGGGGTGTCGGCCTGGCGGACGCCTATCACAACAGCGGAGAGGGCGGCGTGAGCCCCTACCACCGCACCGGCGCGGACGTGATGTGGCAGCTGGGCACGGGCTACTTTGGTGCGCGGGACTCGGAGGGGAACGTGTGCCTGGACACCCTCGAGAAGACCTGCCGAGAGGTCGAGGCGATTCGGGCCATCGAGATCAAGCTCAGTCAGGGCGCCAAGCCCGGTAAGGGGGGCATCCTGCCGGGGGCGAAGGTCACGGCTGAGATCTCCGCGACCCGCGGTATCCCCCAGGGCCAGACGTGCATCTCTCCGGCCTACCACCGGGCGTTCTCCAATGTGGACGAGCTCATCGACTTCATCGAGCGGGTGGCGGACCGCACCGGCCTTCCCGTGGGCATCAAGAGCGCCATCGGCCAGCTGGACTTCTGGCACGAGCTCGCCGACCGGATGAAGACCCGATCCGAGGGGCCTGACTTCATCACCATCGACGGCGGGGAGGGGGGCACGGGCGCTGCGCCGCTCACCTTCAGCGATCACGTGGCTCTGCCCTTCAAGGTCGGCTTCGCTCGGGTCTATCCCATCTTTCAGCGCGCCGGTCTGAGCGAGGAGATCGTCTGGATCGGCAGCGGGAAGCTCGGCTTTCCCGACCGAGCGGTGATCGCCATCGCCATGGGGTGCGACCTCATCCAGGTCGCCCGCGAGGCCATGCTGGCCATCGGGTGCATTCAGGCGCAGCGCTGTCACGCTGATGACTGCCCAGCTGGCGTCGCCACCCAGAACAGGTGGCTCCAGGCGGGGCTCGATGTGGAAGACAAGAGTCAGCGCACGGCCCGCTACCTGAAGGGCTTTCGAAAGGAGCTCCTCCAGCTCGCCCACGCCGCCGGTCACGCCCACCCCTCTCACTTTCGCGGCACGGACATCGAGTTCTCCACCGGGGTCAATCAGTTCACCTCGCTCGCCGAGGTCCTGGGCTACGAACGGGACCGTCTGACCCAGGGTGATCTTTCGAGCTGACCTCAAGGGATCGCTTTTCCCAGGCCACACATAGACCGGACGAGCGCGTTTCGTAGGGCTGCGACTGGGTCCTGGTGATCCTCCAGGCCCTCCGGGACCGCGCGTCGACATCGATAGCGTTTCTTTGTCCGTTGACGCGTCGCGTCGAGAAAGCGTGTTCGAGGGGATTGGCAGGTCTCGGACGCCTTGCTAGGGTGCGCCCGACCGTCGATAGAACTGGAGGGAACGATGGCCTACGATTCGATTCCAGCGCGGCTCTTTGAGCAGGCGCGAGTACGACCTGATGCGCCTGCGTATCAGGCCAAAGTCGGTGCCAGCTATGTGGCTACGGATTGGAAGGGGTACGCCTCGGAGGTTCGCGCCGCTGGCAAAGCGATGATGGCCCTGGGCGTGGAGCCCGGTGACACGACGGCGATCCTCGGATTCAACCGACCCGAGTGGGTGGTGGCCGACGTGGCGACCATGGCCATCGGTGGCGCCCCAGCCGGGATCTACACGACCAACTCTCCTGAGGAGGTCGCCTACATCGTCAATCACGCCAAGTGCAAGGTGCTCATCGTCGAGCACGCTGAGCAGTGGGCCAAGGTCGAAGGCCAGCTCGATACGCTGGCCTGCAGCGCCGTGGTCGCCATGAAGAACCCGGGCGTGACCCACGAGAGCCTGTTGTCCTGGGAGGACTTCCTCGCCAAGGGAGAGGGCGTCTCTGACGAGGACTTCGACGCCCGACTCGAGGGGATTAAGGGCGAGGATCTGGCCCAGCTGATCTACACCTCCGGGACGACCGGGCCGCCGAAGGGCGTGATGCTCACCCACGAGAACCTCTCCTGGACGGCGTCGCAGATTAAGCACGCCTTCGATCTGGGTCCCTGGGCGCGGACCCTGTCCTATCTGCCCCTGAGCCACATCGCCGAGCAGATGTTCTCGATTCATGGGCCGATCTCGCTGGGCTTTCAGGTCTTCTTCGCCGAGAGCCTCGAGAAGCTCCCGGAGAACCTGAAAGAGGCCCGTCCGACCATCTTCTTCGGCGTCCCGCGCATCTGGGAGAAGTTCTACGCGAAGCTCTCGACCGGCATGGCCGCAGCGACCGGCGTCAAGGCGAAGCTCCTCTCCTGGGCCCGAGGCGTGGGCGAGAAGTGGAGCCATCACAAGATGTATGGGACGAGCCCCGGGGCTGGCCTGAAGCTTCAATATGGCCTGGCCCATAAGCTGATCTTCTCCAAGGTGCGCAACGCCATCGGCTTTGACGACGCGGACTACTTCGTCAGCGGCGCGGCACCGGTCAGCGCGGACATCCTGCGCTTCTTCGCGAGCCTGGATATGCTCGTCTATGAGGTCTACGGACAGAGCGAGGATTGCGGTCCCACGACCTTGAACGTGCCAGGCGCGACCCGCTTGGGCTCGGTGGGCCCGGCGTTTCCAGGCGTGACCGTGAAGATCGCGGACGACGGCGAGATCCTCGTGCAGGGTCCCAATGTCTTCGCCGGCTATCTCTACGAGGAGGAGGCGACCTCAGCGACCCTCATCGATGGGTGGCTGCACTCGGGCGACCTGGGCTCCTTTGATGGAGATGGCTTCCTGACGATCACCGGTCGTAAGAAGGACATCATCATCACGGCGGGCGGAAAGAACATCGCTCCGAAGAACCTCGAGAGCGACATGAAGGATCTGCCCCTGGTGGCCGAGGCTGTGTGCATCGGTGACCGGCGGCCGTTCCTGTCTGCGTTGATCTGTCTCGATGACGAGGCGGCGGAGGCCTTCTGCTCGGCCAAGGGCATCGACCCGGCCGCGGCGACCACCTCGGAGGAGGTGCGCGCCGAGATCCAGAAGGGCATCGACGCCATGAACGCCAAGTACGCCCAGGTGGAGCACATCCGGAAGTTCGTGGTCCTGCCGCGGATGCTCACCATGGAGGACGACGAGCTCACGCCGACCCTCAAGGTGAAGCGCGCGAACGTGAACGCCGGCTGGGCGGACACGATCGACGGCATCTACGAGTAGGAACTCCGGGGGCCGCTGGGCGTCGTCTCAGCGGCCTTCGTAGACGCCATCGCGGCGATCAAACCACGCCATGAGCGCCTCGCGGAAGTCATCGCTCCCGGTGGTCGCGGCGAAGGCCTCGATGTCCTGAACGGCGTCGTGAGGCTCGCCCCGTGCGATGGCTCGTAGCGCCGACAGGATGGCGCGGACCGCCAGGGGCGGCTTGGCCGCGAGGGCCTTCGACCACTCGCGCGCGCGCTCGTCCACCGCGTCGGGCTCCTCGAGGCTCACGGAGCCGACGGGGAGCTGCTGAACAGAGATGGGCTTCCCGCCCAGGGTCAGCCTTCGGGTCACAGGGGCGCCGTACTCGCGCGCGAGGTGCGGCAGGATGCCCCAGGCGAGGTGCATGCCACGATCCACCTCTGGGAAGGCGATGGTGGCGTTGGACGCCGCGTATCGGAAGTCACAGACGGTAAACAGGCAGGCGCCAGCCCCGATGATACGACCCCGGGCTGACACCACGATGGGGATCGGAAGCGAGGCCCAGGCGTCGATAAGTCGAGCGCCCAGGCGTGCGATCTCGCCGCGCTTATCCGCGTCGCCAGCCATCTGGGCGGCGAGCATGGGGTCCTTCAGGTCCGCGCCCTGGCTGAAGTCAGGGCCCGAGGCGCTCAGGCAGATGGCCCGAAGATCGGGCGCATCGGCGAAGGCCTGCGCCAGGTTCTCCAGGGCGTGCATCATGGCGAACGAGAAGCGGTTCGCGGGGGGGTGGTGAAGTCGAACGTACGCCACGTGTCCGTCGTAGCTGACGTCTAGCAGGTCGGAAGGTACCTCGACTCCGAGCACGTTGTTCCTTGGGCGGTGGCTGCTTGAGAATCAAAAAAAAGCGGCCGAGCGTTCTCATTGGACGCTCGGCCGCTCTATTTGTCACGTGGACATGAGGTTTAGGAGCTTACGGGCAACCCGTGTTGGGCGCGCCAGGCGTTCCCAGGTCGTTGCCAACTCCGTAGCTGCTCACGTCCGCGGCGGCGCACCAGTTGTCGCCGTCGTTGTTCGACACCCCGTCGAGGAGGTTGGAGTGGAGCTGGGTCGACTTGCCTTCGCCGACGAACCAGCCGTCCGTATCGTCGTAGTCGAGGGTGTCGATGACGAGGTTGTTCCAGACGAGCTCTACGGTGTCCTGACCGTTGTTGAGCACGATGGTCGGGTTCAGGAACCCGGCGTCGGTGTCGCCCGGGTAGCAGTAGCCCGGCTCGATCCCGCCGTTGACCTCCGGCTCACACTTCTTGGTGAGGACCATGAAGTCCCCCGCGGCCACGATCATGGACGTGGCGTCCGTGATGATGTGCGGGTTGGAGTTGGACTCCTGAAGGAGCCAGCCGTTCAGATCGATGTCCTCGGCGGTGGTGTTGTAGATCTCGATCCACTCGCCGTTGTCGTCGAGGACCGTGCACTTGCCGGCCTCATCGGTGAACGCGCAGGGGTTCGCCATGAACTCGGTGAAGATGATGTCACCGACCTCGAAGTCCTCGACCTGGCAGGTCATGGAGCAGCCATCGCCGGGGCTCGTGTCGCCGTCGTCGCAGGCCTCATCCTCGGCGTCCAGGGCGCCGTCGCCGCACACGTGAATAGCGCCGCTCAAGGTCTTGCACTCGGTGTTGCACACCACGCAGGACTCCTCGCCGTAGGCGCAGTCGTTGGTGTTGCCTTCACCCTCATCGCAGTTCTCACCGGCCTCAGAGTCGGTCGCGCCGTCTCCACAGTAGGAGACCGCGCCCGCGACCTCCTGGCAGTCCGCGTCGCAGACGAGGCAGTCCATGGCGCCGTACTCGCACGCCTCGGTGTCGGTGTTGCCGTCATCGCAGGTCTCACCGGCGTCGAGCACCGAGTCTCCGCAGACCGGGTTCTTCACGCACGCGCCTGCCTGGCACGACTGGGTCATGTCGTCGCCGCCACACCAGGTGCCATCCTCGATCGGGGTGGTCGCGCACTCGCCGGTCTCGGCAGCGCAGTCGGTCACGGTGCACTCGTTGTCGTCCTGCTCGCACATGAGCCAGCCTTCGCCAACGCACTCGCCGGCGGTGCAAAGCTCGCCCGTTGCGCACAGGTCGCCCGTGCTGCAGGACGCGCCGTCCTCGGCCTGACCCGTCATACAGGTGCCGGTCTCGGCGTCGCAGTAGCTCGTCTGGCAGGAGCCCTCGTCGACCACGGGGCAGTCGGTGTCGACCGTGCACTCGGGCGTGGTCGTATCACCAGGGGTCGTGTCCTCGACCGGGGTCGTGTCCTCGACCGGGGTCGTGTCCTCGACCGGAGTCGTGTCCTCGACCGGGGTCGTGTC
>CALCNF010000404.1 GCA_937897815.1 uncultured Pseudomonadota bacterium
CGCTCGACGAGGTCGTCGACCCGACGGGCGCTGGCGACACCTTCGCGGGCGGCTTCATCGGTCACCTCGCGCAGACAGAGGACTTCCAGCCGGCCAACGTGCGCCGAGCCGCCGTGGTCGGTAGCCTGATGGCCTCCTACTGTGTGGAGGGTTTCTCGGTCGAGCGGCTGGCCGCCGTAACGAACGATGACATCCGTCGTCGCTACGACGCCTTCCTGGACCTGACCCAGTTCGACGCGATCCCAAGCTAGCCCCCACCAAGCACCTGACCGGAGTTCCACATGCGCCTTCAGAACGCCCTGATTTGTCTCGCCGTGCCCTTCACGCTCCTCGCCTGCTCAGACGACTCTTCTGATCCGGCTCCGGCGACTACGCCCGACGTGACCGCTGGCGACACCGCCGATGACACCGCCGCAAACGATGGTGACACCTGTGTGCCCTGGGAGGGCGTACCCGTGGGCGAGCCTGAGGTCGTGGACGCGGGCTCCGAGGCTTGCGACCTGGGACCAGGCGTCGCGTCGCCCGTTCCTGAGGTCGTCGATATGAAGGACTGCTCGTTCTCCGAGCCGCTGGATGGGACCTCACTCCTGGTCAACTCCCTGGTTCTGCAGGAGCCGGCGATCACCTTCCTTCTCGACGCGCTCAACCCCATCTGGAAGGCGGACATCGAGAGCGGCAAGCTGGTGATCCTGTTCCGCGTCGTGTCGCACGACCTGGAGACCGGCCTGATCGAGGTAGAGGCCGGCGCCGGTGCCTACACCGACTGCAATAACTACAGCTGGTTCGCGACGCCCAACTCGGTCTGGCTGCAGACCGACGGATGCAACTTCAGCACCGTCGAGCCGTCTCAGATCGCTATCTTCCCGCAGACCATGAGCAAGGCGATCCTCATCAGCAACATGACGATCGACGGCTCCCTGGACCCGGAGACGGGGGCCATGAGCGGCGGAAACCTCGTCGGCACGCTCCGCGAGGAGGACATCGAGGGGCTTGAGTCCCTCGACCTGGAGATCCTGGTCTCCGAGCTGTTCATCGCGTCGGGCGCCAACCCGAACTCGGACACCAACTGTGACGGGGAGTCGGACGCATGGCGCCTGAGCGGGCAGATCTCCTCGACGCCCATTGATAACGTCGCGTTCTAGAGCGCCTCTTCCTGCACGCCGCTGACCGCCGTCAGCGCCCTCCCTTGAGCTCCAGAGCGAGCGTGGAGTCGACCGCTTGAAGCTACACCCAAGAGATCTGGCGGAGCGCGCCTTCCTAGGCGTAACCCAGAACCCCGCCCTGAGCCGCATCACGGGCCGCCTGGCCGACGCGGAGCTGCCCCGGGGGATTCTTCTCCGGGCCATGAAGCGCTACATCAAGGCCTACGACGTCGATATGTCCGAGGTCGAAGAGGAGCTGGACGCCTTTCGAACGTTCAACGCCTTCTTCACACGCAAGCTCATCGAGGGTGCACGCCCCATCGCGGACGGTGACGGCGTGATCGTCTCGCCGGCGGACGCCCGCCTTCAGACCGCGGAGCGAATCCCGAGTCACGGCCGCCTCGAGCAGATCAAGGGCAGCCGCTACAGCCTGGCGGCCCTGCTCGGAGACGAGGGCCAAGCCTCCGCCTACCGCGAGGGCTGGCACGCGACTCTCTACCTCTCGCCCCGCGACTATCATCGGGTGCATATCCCCATCGATGGAACCATCGTCTCCTGGCGGCACATCCCTGGGAGGCTCTATCCGGTGAACAACCTCGCCGTCCGACGCGTCGAGGGGCTCTTCACCGTGAACGAACGTGTGGTGGTCTTCTTGGAGTCGGAGCGCTTCGGCCCGATGGCCCTGGCCATGGTCGGCGCCGCGAACGTGGGGAAGATCACCCTCTCCTTCACGAACGAGCCTGGAGACTGGCGGGCGAACCGAGTCACGGACGTCACGCCGCCAGAGCCGATCCCCGTCCGACGCGGCGATGAGCTGGGCATGTTCAATCTCGGCTCCACCGTGGTGATGGTGGCGGCAGAGTCAGGCCTGGAGTTGGCCGACGCTCTGGAGGGAGAGCACATCAAGATGGGCGCTCCCCTGTGGCGACCGGCCTGAGGCCTATGGGCAAGCACCGCTAGGGCGCGACGCTCAGAAGCCCCGCCTGCCGGATAAACACGCCGCCCTCGCTCACACGTCCGAAGGTTCCACGGAAGGTGAGCTCCTGCCCCCTGCGGACGCCGCGCACCTTGTTGGGCGACCATCCGATGATCAGCAGCCGCGAGCCCTCGTCGTTCACGTCATCCGCGAGATAGAGGTGAGACGGGGGATGGCAGGCCTCCTCCTGCTTCTCAAGGGCGCGTTTCTCCGCGCGGCCCTGCTGAGCCTTCTGTCGCGGCTCGCTCTCCTGACCATCTGTGCAGAGCACCGTGTCAGCGACGAGGCCACGAACGGTGACCTCCTTGCCGATGCTGCGGTCGGCGGCCTCCATGAGCGTCAGCACCGAGTAGGCGCCATCGGGATAGCGTCGCGCCGGGGGCTTCTCCTGAAAATCAGGAGGATCAGGTAGGCGGACCTCGGCGTCTGCGCGCACGGAGGGTTCCACGTTAGGGTCCGAGCAACCAAAGAGCGTCGTGACCGCCATGGCGGCGATCACCGCGGTAAAGCACAAACGGCTAGAGTTCATCGGGCCACCCTTGCTTCCAGTGCGGCAGACGGCCCGGGAAGCTCACGATAGAGAGCGCGTTGGGAACCACATAGACATTCGTGCTCCCCACCGGGGCCGTCTCGCCCTCAAGCTGGGCGACTCCCGCCAGTACATTCCAACCCGGGGCCACATCCAGGGCAGCGAAGCGCCCAATGATGTTCGTCGTGTCTCGATTGTCCAGAGGCACGGTGTCGTCCTCCAGGTTGTTGAAATAGACGAGGTCTTTCGCCGGGTACTTCAAGGCGAGGCTCACCTCGGCGATCGGCCATCCGGCTCGCTCTCCGAGCACGCGACAGTCTCGGACGCGGCCGCCGATCACGCCTCGCGTATCCGGAATGTCGTCCAGTCCCACCGTGTTCGGTGTGAGCAGCCACTGAGCTTGAGAGACCATCGTAGCGTCGTAATGGACCCGCCCGTCCTCGTCGACCTGGTCCGCATGGAGCACGACCCCAAACACGTAGGTGTCATGCCACTTACTCTCAAACTTGGTCGCTCGCGCGCGCAGCACCAGCTCTGTGTTGGTAGGCAGGTCCTCGATGACATACAGACCAAACTGCTCGTCGCACAGGTCGTCGAGATCCTCGTTCATGCACTCGTACCCGAGGGGGCAGTCGGAGTGTGAATCGCAGAGCTCGGGGACCTCGACATCTCCAACAGGGAAGCTGAGTCCCGTCCCGATGGACGCCCCATAGCTGCGGTAGCAGTCTTCCCAGGCGCTCTCCGGCTCGTCCTCGCACGCCGAGGGGTCCCACTCCGAGGCGATGAAGACATCCACCTCGATGTCGAAGGTCTTCAGGCCGCCTCCAAACCGAGATACGACGCCGTAGAGATTCGCGGTCGCCGGACCCTCGCCAGCCTCATAGACCCCACCTAGGCAGCTCAAATCAGGCGCCTGGTCGGTGGGCTTGTTCTCCGGCGGCTCGGTGATCGTCGCGTCGGGCGCCGTGGCGATCGTAGGAACGCAGACCGTGTCCACGCACAGCGCTCCCTCCGCGCAGGGCTCGTCCTCCGAGCACGCGTTGCTCTCGGCGACGGGCGGAGCGACGGATGTGTCGCTGTTGGCTCCCGAAGACGTATCCGCGCTCGTTGGGGCCGGGTCGTCGGACCCGCATGCGCTCATCACCAGGATGAGGCTCGTAGCGATAGCAAAGCAGCGAAGGTTCTCAATCATCGGGGGCATCCTGTGGGATGACATGGGTTGGGAGCTGTTGGTCGCGGGCGCGGCGCCTCAGCAGTCTTGCGCGAGCGGCCACAAGAGCCCCTCGAACATCCTCGTTCTCCGTGGGCGGTATATCGGCTTCCGCCGCCTCGATCCACCGCGCTTCGATCGTTGGGGGCGACGGCGCGGTCTGAGCGGGCGCCTCAGGCGTGATCCCCTCATACACCCAACAGGCCAGCGAGACCGCGGCCGGTCCGCCATTCTGACGCGCCCACTGGTTCCACGTCTCGACGATATCCGCCTCGCGTTCGAGCAGCTCGTCACGATCGGAGGGCGTGCGTGTCATGACCCGCAAGACCTGATCGTCATTCGGGCCCAGGCAAACGCTACCCCGGGCGGTCGCCGCTCCGACGACCGCGGCCCAGGCCGGCGCCCAGGGGCTGATCCCCCTGCCGAGGAGATCGCCTACCGCGCGCAGGCCACGCCTCGCTGAACTTGAACCGCGCTTCGCCATGGGGCCACTCCATCCGCCATGGGCAACCGTGTCAACAACGGAACGCACATAGGTGTCGGTAAACACGATCATTTTGGTCTTGACGAGGTCGCACACCCGCACTACGTTGCGCGCCCGGCTGTGGCCCCCAGGGGCCTCACTCGACCGCCTGGCGCACCGTCAGGCCCCATGAGAAAGCCGGTTGACAATGAAAGTGGGGCTGCGGAAAGTTCGCGGCCTTGAATCCTGCAGGCACGTAGCTCAGTGGGAGAGCGCTTCCCTGACACGGAAGAAGTCGGCGGTTCAATCCCGCCCGTGCCTACCAGACATGCAACGATTCCCGAGAGGCGGATCATGCCGAAGATCAAAACTCATCGTGGCGCAGCGAAGCGCTTTCGCTTGACGGGCAAAGGAAAAGTCCGACGAGCCAAGGCGTTCGCCAATCACATCCTCACGAAGAAGAGCCCGAAGCGAAAGCGGAACCTCCGTCAGATGACGCTGGTCTCCGACGCGGATGCTCCCCGGATCAAGCGGCTCATCCCGCACGCCTAAGGGCGTAAGAGAGGTCATCATGGCTCGCGTAAAGCGTGGCACAAAGGCGCGACGGCGCCGCAATAAGATCCTCAAGGCAGCCAAGGGCTTCCAGGGAGGACGCAGCAGGCTCTTCCGAACGGCGAAGAACGCCGTCTTCAAGGCGTGGACGTACGCATACCGCGACCGTCGCCAGAAGAAGCGCCTCTTCCGCCGGCTCTGGATCTCCCGTATCAACGCGGCGAGCCGAGCTCATGGCGTGAAGTACAGCGAGCTGATCAACCTGCTCAATAAGAGCAACGTTGAGCTCGACCGAAAGGTGCTCGCCGAGATCGCGGTCCACGATCCCGCAGGGTTCGCCCGCATCCTGAGCCAGGCCCAGGCCTCTGCCTAACCCCTTCTGACGTCGAGGAGTCTTTCAGATGACGAAGGCGGATATTGTCGAGGCGGTCTACGCCCGACTGCGAGAGCAGGGCGCGTACTCAAAGCGAGATGCGGCGGAGATCGTCGAGAGCGTCTTTGAGACCATGAAGGACGCCCTCGGCTCTGGAGAGAAGATCAAGGTCAGCGGGTTCGGCAACTTCGTCGTTCGCGAGAAGTCGGAGCGCGTGGGACGCAACCCCCAGACGGGTACGCAGATCATGATCTCCGCGCGGCGAGTGCTCACGTTTAAGCCGAGCCAGGTTCTGAAGAACCTGCTCAACGGGTAGGAAGAGAGCGAGTCGATTAGCGGGGCGTAGCGCAGTCTGGTAGCGCACTTGACTGGGGGTCAAGGAGTCGCTGGTTCGAATCCAGTCGCCCCGACCATGCAGAGCCGAGGATGGATGACCGTCCTCGGCTCTGTGTCTTTCAGCGCCGTGCGTCCACAGCCGCGTAGGGCGTCGTGCACGGCGGTCCATCGGCGAAGAGCCAGCGCACCTCACCATCGTGTGACACCCTCAAGATGCTCGACGAGCGCGTCGCGTAGTCCAAGTCTCGAAGGTGCACACAATGGCCATCGAACTCGGGCTCCCCATGCTGTCCCAACAGCCCCGCCACACTCTGGTCCGTGGGCACCTCGGTCGTAGACCAGCGCCCGAGGTGCTGACGTAGGGAGGCCTCTCGTCCGCTTGCTGTCATGTGTCCGCTGCGTTCTGTCACGATGTGTAGTCCTGGCTCCAATTCGACGACCTCGACCGCGTCTTCACGCCACCTCAAAAGCCAAGCCGACACGCTGTCCGCGATCAATAGATGAAACGGATTGAAGTGCAGGCCATCCTCCGGGCTGAACAGCGCGGCGGCCTCCTTGGCCGTGCTCGCCTGCAGTGCTCGAGGGACGAGCTCTCCACGGCTGCGACGGCTCTGTTCAGTCCGCTCTCCGAAGCGATTGGTGACCCCGGCGACCACACCGTGGATGTTGTATCCCAGCCATGTCCCTCCAGCTTGCTCATCGACTGGGGCGATGATTCCCGTTGACCAAAGCTCGGGTGGGCGACTCGGACGCGAGACGTTTTCATCTCTGTTTCCGGCAAGTAAGACCGGCGTTGACTGCCAAACCCGGTGCGCGAGAACGAGCGTACACATGCCGCCAGATTAGTGGATCTCGGCGCTGAGGGGCACATAGTTATGTTCCAGTGTGCTTTCACGCTTGCACGACTGAGCGTCCTTTGTTAGACCACGGACCATGGTAGTTGCGGTCGACATCGAGTCGCTCCGCACTCGTAAGCTCCGAAAGCAGGTCGGTCAGAAGACATTTACTCGGGGTTGCCAGTACTTCGCGAGTGGTAGGGTCGTTGAGGCCCGTCGCGAAGGGGACACGGTAGTAGCGACGGTCACGGGCAGCGGCGGCGCAGACTACACGACATGTGTTCAGCTTTCAGGTAGGGATGGTCGGATTATAAAGGCCGAATGTACCTGCCCCCAACAACACGGATACTGCAAACATGAAGTATCGGTCGCGTTGGCAGCACTGGCAGATCCAACCCTAAGAGGCGCTGAAAGTGCCGGCTGGGGCAGGATTCTCGATGATGCCGAAGATGTGGCTTCAGAGTTTGCGAGTGAGGGCGAAGCAGAAGACAGGCTGGTCGTAAGACTAGGCCTCCCACTCACTCCGGATGACGCGGTGAGCGTCCGCTATTTTAAGGCGGGCTTCACCAAGCGCGGTCGTGGTGCGGAGCGGTTAATTCCGATCTCTGTGCTCAAAGACTCGCTCTTTAAGGACGCCGATGTGCTTGGGCTGCGTCGTCCTGAAGAGATCCTCGCTGCGCGGCTCGCTGGCCTCTTGGAGGTCGAAGAAGATGATGACTCGCTCCTGGCCGGTGACGCAGACCTCGATGTCCTCCTGCGCTCTCTAAGTCGCGTCCAAGAGGTCTACCTTGGTAAGGGCGACAAGCGCCTCAATATTAAGCTTGAGCCAGTCAGGCCGCGTATCCGCGTCGATGCGCTGAAAAACGGAGGCCTGTCTCTCAAGATTCAGGTCATCATCAACGGCAAGCGCCGCACACTCGACAAACGCAGCCGTATCGCCGGCAGCCCGATGAGCACCTGGCTCTTCGACGGTGATGGCTCGATTATGCCCGTCATTGGCGGACCAGGCGTCGGGACGATCATCTACGGCCTAAGTCGCCGTCAGGCGCGCATGCCCCCTAGAGAGGTCCCGACCTTCCTCGAACGTGGGCTGATGCGAATGAAATCGCTGATGCGCGTAGAGGCTGAAAATGGTGTCCTACCCGGGGTTGGAGAGGTCGAGCCCTTGCTCATCCTGGGAGAAGATGGCGAGCACCTTAAGGTGCAGCTCTCGTTCCGCTACGGCGATCCGGTAGAGCTTCAAGTCTTCAACGAAGCGGCACCTGCGGTCTTGCGTGCGCCCGAGGGACATGAGCCCACCTATATCGTCCGCGACCGAGCCCGTGAAGACGAGGCGATGCAGGCCGCGCGTAAAGCGGGGCTTCCAGTCGAAGACGACCCCATGACCGTCTTACTTGAGACAGGCGACGCCCTGACATTCCTGGAAGAGAAGCTCGATAGCCTCGAGTCCCATTGGGAGATCCTCGGTCGAGAGCGACTGCAGCGGTTTAAGACACGAAGCGTTGTCCCAACCTTGGCAGGGACGATCCGTTCCAAGATCGACGCCTTCGAGTGCAACCTGCAGGTCATCATCGAGGACACGACGTTCGGTCTCGACGCGCTGCTCCAGCTTTACCAGAGCGGTAAACGCTACATCACCTTGAAAGACGGCACCCTGGCGTTGGTCCCTGATGCTTGGGTCACCCATCACCTCCAGATGGCGATGGAGCTCCCACACCTGCTGATCGGCGGTGGCATCGGTGTCGTGCCTCGCTATCACGCTCCGGTGCTCGACGCGCTCATTGGTGACGCAAAGGTCGACGCGGACGAAGACTGGTCGCGCCTGTCTGAAAGGCTGCGGAACTTTGCTGGTCTTAATGACGAGCCCTTACCCAAGGGGCTCAAAGCAGAGCTACGTTCCTATCAAAAGCACGGCTACGACTGGCTGTGCTTCCTCAGGGACTCTGGCTTCCACGGCATTCTCGCGGACGACATGGGCCTCGGTAAGACGGTTCAAGCGCTCGCCTTCTTGCTCGCTCAAAAGGAAAACGGCAACGCCGAGCACCCAAGCCTCGTCGTCGCGCCAACCTCAGTCACGGCAAACTGGGTCGCCGAGGCAAAGCGCTTTACGCCGGACTTGAAGGTCATCCGCTTGGTAGGACCCAACCGCGAGAAGCTCTACGACAAGATCAAAAACGCTGACGTCGTCGTGACCACCTTCGCGTTGCTGAGGCTCGACCTTAAGCGCCTGCAACGCCGTACGTGGCAC
>CALCNF010000405.1 GCA_937897815.1 uncultured Pseudomonadota bacterium
AAACTCCGAACAGTCGGGTATGTCGTCGATCAACAGGCACTGACCCGCGCCGTCGCAGATGTCGAAGGGCGTGCACACGCCGTAGTCCGGATCCACATCCTCGCAGTGCGTGCCCTCCACCTCGTAGGTGGGCTGGCAGGACTCGTACGTCCCGTCGGCCTTGAGGTTCGAGGTGGCGTTCGCGATGCAGGGGTCGGCCGCAGCCAGGGCATCGCAGAACTCCTGGTCCTCATTCTCGCAGGACTCCGTGCAGCCATCACCGGTGAGGTCGTTACCGTCGTCGCACTCCTCGGCGTGGGCCTCGTAGTCCCCGTCACCGCACACGGGCGGACCCTCGCAGATGAAGCCCGCGGCCATGGAGCAGTAGATGTCGTTCCAGCCGAGGAAGGTGGGCTCGTCGGGCTCCTGGAAGGCCGCGTAGCCATAGTTGGCCAGGACACAGTTCTCGAGGAAGGGCGTGCTGGGTTCCCCGTCCATGAAGGCGTCGAACACCGCAGAGTCGTCGCCCTGCTCCCAGGTGACGTCGTCCGTCCACGTGTAGACGTCGCTCCCAGGCTCGTTCGTCAGACCGATCCAGAAGGGCTCCGTGGGCGCCGCGGCGCTCTCCTTGAAGAGCGAGGTCACATAGACGTTCTCTTCGGCGTCATCGATGACCACGAGATCCAGACCCGCCTGCTGGCAAGCGGCCTGCGCCTCTTGACCTCCGAGGTGGACGTTCGCGCAGACCAGGTATCCGTTCTCCGTCTCGCAGCCCTCAAGGAGCGCGTCGACCGCATCCGCGTCCGCCGCCTGGCACTGGCCGTTCTCCAGGCAGTAGTCGAGGACCTTGGCGGGGGCTCCATCCCCCGGCGGGCCGCTGTCACACGATGAACCGGCCGGCTGATCGATAGGCGCGCAGTCATTGACCGTTACGCCGGGCTGCGCCCAGGTACCTTCGGGATACGTAAAGCCATCCTGAGGCTCCCAGTGGCTAAAGCAGGGCTTCATCGCCGCCGCCTCCCCAGGGCACTCGATGTTCTCAGAGATACAGAGCGAGACGTCGTTGGACTGGGTCACGCAGGACTCGGTGGTCCAGGGGGAGTCGTCGTCACACTCGTCGCCGGGCGTCTTCCACTGGAGGCTGCAGCCTTCCTCGCTCTGGCTCCCATCGCCGCACGAGAAGATCGCCTCGCTGTCCGTGAGCGCCGCGGCGCAGGCCTCCTGCTTGGACGCGCCCTCACACACGGTCTCTCCGAAGTTCCCGCCTTGGACGCAGACATCGCCGAAGGTCGTGTCATCCCCATCGTTACAGAGGGTGCCTTCCGGAGCCCACTGGTCGGGCGCGCACCCATCTGCGCTGAGCGTCTCAGCGATGATGCAGCCGTTGAGATCGAACTCCGCCGGGACGACGTCTTCCGTGCAGTGAACCGCGCATTCGCTGGGCGCGGGACGCTTGAAGAACGCGAGGCTGGCCTCGGGCGCGCCGGCGACGACGCCGGGCTCTCCCACGGCGACCAGGCTCCCTGTTTTCGTGAACGCGACGTCATGCCAAGCGCCAGAGTTCGTGTCGCCCAGCTCGTTAAGCTGGGTCACGACGAGGGGCTGAGACCAGTCGAGCGATGATCCGTCGATGCCCAGCTGGGGCTCCACATAGGCCAAGAAGCCCTGGGTGCCGGCGATCGCGAGCTTGACGTCGAACCCTAGACCGTGACCGGTGAGCGCTTGGAAGACCGGCTCTTGACCGTCGGCCAGGGGCTGGAGCTGCCGCTCCGTCCATGAGCCCTCGGCAGGGTTGTAGTGGACCAGGTGCCCAGGTGCCGCGCTGGAGATCACAAAGACCTGCCCGTCCTCTGAGGCCCAGATGTCGCTCCAGGTGATGGGCATATCGGGTTCGAGCTCCAGGGCGGCCTTGATGGCGTGTGTCTCGTCTTGGACGTCCCAGTACAGGGAGTTGACGCGTAAGACCTCGTCCTCTTCCCCGAGGACAAAGAGGTTCTCCTGGTCGGCTCCTACGACCGCTCGGAAGTTCTGAGCTCCGTCGCAATCCGCCGGACAGGAGCTGAGCTCGCCTTCGCTCGCGCACAGATCATCGCCGCACGGACACTCCGCCACGACTTTGCTGGAATTGATGTGCAGCCCGATGTGCTTGCTCGGGGAGGCGTCATAGACCTTAGGACCATCATCCGAGTGGAAGTGCAGGAGCAGCTTCGTGTCCTCATCGGAGCCGTGAACTCCAGGGACGTTAAAGGAGTCGCCTTCGTAACGATCGACTGAGGAGAGCCGGAACTCGTCGAACTGAGCCGAGAGGGTGACCGTATCTCCATCCACCCAGCCGATCCTCAAGGGTGCGCTCACGTCCGCGACTCCAAAGCCTGAGTCCACGGCGTCTCCCGCCAGCGCGCCATTCACATATGTCCGCCAGTACTGACCGCTGCGCACCACCGCGAAGTGGGTCCAGGAGCCCACTTGTTCGGTCACTTCGTCAGCCGTCAGGAGCTCGATCCAGTTGCTCGAGCCCCCGGGGCCGGGCAGGTCATAGTGGAACTTCAACACCCCGTGTTTAAAGACGAGCAACCACTTGTTGGGCGTCTCTCCGCCAATGCTTCGGCCGATAATCTGCTGTTGCGCGTTGTTGCTTGGAGCCTGGTCCATATGAATCCAGAACTCGATGGTGAACTCTTCACCCAGGGTGAAGTCGCTGTGGTTGTTGAACTCAAGGCGCTGGCCGTGCACCTGCTCCAGCCCGCCCAACTGCAGGGCCCAGCAGCCCAGCGTGTTTGGAGGGAGGAAGGGGGTCTGAAGCTGAGATCCGTAAGCCGGCCCGAGGGCCGCTCCTGACCAGGGCTCGGTTCCCGAATACGAGGCCCAGAGTCGGTCGTCTCCGACGCCCTGCAGAGGCAGTCCTTCGGAGAGCCCGCCACTCCAAAGCGCGCGCATGCCGGAGATTTCCTCAGGCAGCCCGTGACCGAGCTCATCGCTCCACTTGATCGTCGCGCTGTCGGTGGGAGACAGGGATACGCCATCGACCGGATCGTCCGAGAGGACATCATAGATGGCCTTGTCCGTCGCGACGCGAATCTGGCCGGCTACGTTGCCCTCGATCGCCGTCAGGGAGCCCGCTCCACCGGCAGGTTTTCCGAGCACGAGCCACTCCTGCTCGCCGCTGGGGAGCAGCTCGAGGCGGAAGAGCCCGTCATCGTTGATCGCCCAGAGCCGATCATCGTCAGCCGCCCAGACGCGATTGAAGGTCTGCGGGGTGGCGTTCGCTGAGTATGAGGCCAACGTGACCTCGGGCTCACACACAATGTCGCATTCGCCGGGGCACTGAGGGACCTCTCCTCCCCCGCACACGCCGTTCTGGCAGGTGCTACCCGCGGTGTCAGGATTCCCGTCGTCGCATTGGACTCCATCCTCCAGGTCGTCGATTTGGCATCCCTGCTCAGGGTCACAGATCGCCGACTGGCAGGGGCCAGCGCCGCTGCAGGGCGAGAAGACCCTTCCGTGGCATCCGGGGCCATTGGAGAGGCATCGGCCGCAATGAAGCCCTCCATACGGATCCATCATTCCCGCAAAAGAGCCCTCCTCATCGGCGGAGCAGATGAAGTCAGAGGCGACCTCGGGAGCGTTCGCCTCCAGACAGGTGCACATCGTCTCGTTCGAGTCTGGTGGGAAGCTATTGGGAGCGACTACGCAAGAGGCCAGCCCGTCGGGCAGGCTGGGCTCCCAGTCGCTCTCGCGACACTCCGAGAGCCACAGGCACGCCTCGGCGCCCTCTGGAATGTAGGCCTCGCATTTCCAATCAAGCATCGGCTCATAGGCGAAGCACTCGGATTCCTGCATCTTCACGCAGACGTGGCCGACCTTCGGTGAGCCGCCTCCGGACTCGGTCGCGCACCGCTGCCGGTTCACCTCTTCCACGTCGCAGAACGGGATCCAGGGGTCATGAGACGCATAACCAGGCGCCGCGTCATTGGGGTGGCTGGGCATGCTCTCGAGCAGGCACTCGCACTGCTCCTCGGGGAAGTCGGATGCGCCGGCCCACTTCCGATACCAATCACAGGCGTAGCACTTGTCTACGTCGTGGGGCACCTGCGTGTAGGACGCTCGGTACTGGTGGGAAGACCAGCCCACGCCCTCGGCTCCCACGCTCGGCCCATCCGCGTCCACTGAGCCCGCCTCAAAGACCGTGCGCCCCGTCCCGTTGTACAGAAAATCCAGGCTTGGCGAGTACTGGGGCTGCACCTCAAGCGTCGCCAGGACACCCACCCCATCGCTCTCGTCGGCCCCTTCTACCTTACCAATGGCTCGAGCCACCACGCGGCGGGTCATCCAGTGGATCTCGATCTCAAGAGTGATCCATCGATCTTTTAGATCCACCGAAACGGTTTCAGCGAGATTCTCGCGCTCCGTGCTGGGAGGCGAGCCATCCTGGGTCACAAAGTACGGCTCAATGGGGCTTCCGTTGAGCATGAGTTCAAGCTGACCCCCGCCATCGAGCGCCGCGTACTCCAGGGAGATTCCGGGTGCGAGATCCCCATCAAAACCGACGTTCTTGATGGGCCAGATACGCGCGACCCCATCGCTGGGCACGAAGACATCAAAGATGAACAGCTGATGGTTGTCTCCATAAGACTGTTCGGACACAGAGAACGATACAGGACCGTCAACAGCCTGGAGGGCGGACCGCCCACCAACGCTGCCGCTCTCGACCATCAGGGGATCTCCCTCATAGAAGTTCAGGTCGCTCGATGAGATCGCCGTGAGATCAATCGTCTTGAGGTCCTCCCAGGCGTAGACGGGATCACAAGGCTCCAGAACGGGAGGCCCGGGCACGTCTTTGGCTGCGTCCGCGGCGATTTCCTCGGGGATATCCGAAGAAACGTCTTCAGCGCCGTCGGTCGCGATGTCGGTCGCGATATCAGAGCCAGACGTCCCGTCGACAGGAGGCGTCCCGAACTCCAGGGCGCACGAGGCGAGCGAGAAGCCTAGGAGAGCTGCGAGCGTGAGTCGTGTGAGGGTTCTCATCTAGAACCTCCCCGAGATCGAGGCCCCGAGCGGGCTGGGTCCTGGTGCGAGCTGCACGACGCCGACCGTCCCCTGAGAGAGGTTGCTCGCGCCGATAAACGCCTCGAAGACGATGGCTGATGTCACGCCGGCCGCCGCCAGTCCAAACCCGACATAGGCGTTCGAGAGCTGACTCTGGGCGTCCTCTTTATGGCTCTCCCAGAGCTGGCGATTGAACTCGGCGGACTCGGTCTCTTCCCGAGCCAGGGTCGCGCTGTCGAGCGCAGCCTTGACGGAGAGAGCGCCCAGGGCGAGCCCCGCGACGCCGACCCCCAGGCCGGTCCACGACGCCCAGTGAAGTCCTCCCGCGCTCTTGCTCCCGCCGACCGGAGGCGGCGTGGCCAAGTCAAACTCCTGGGCCTCTCCCCACTCGGGGTTCAGGGCGATCTTGGCGCCCTCTTTCACCTCGATGGTGGCGGAGAACGGCGGATGCCCGGGGTGCCGGAGGACCACGTCGTAGGTGCCAGGCTTAAGCTCCATGCCGCCTCGCATGGGCGTGACGCCTCGGATCTTGCCGTTGATGAAGATGTCCGCGCCTGGTGCCGCGGCGTCGAAGAGCACGACGCCTGGAAGCGCCGTCTTGGTCAGGGCCATCTGGACGGCCATGGGGTCGCCCTTCTCGACGACGAAGGAGCGCTCAAGCGCCTCGTGATCGGGCAGAGAGAGGCGAACAGAGTGCGATCCAAAGGGGAGCCAGGTCGCGTAAGGGGTCTTACCAAGGGAGGACTGGGCGCCGTCGAGAAAGATGGCGGCGCCGCTCGGCGTGGAGGTCAGCTTCACCTCGGCCATCGTCTCCCCGAGCTCGCCCCGCAGCTGCTTAACGAGCTTGCGAACCTTGCCCGCGAGAGCGGACTTTGGATGATTGCGAACGCCGGTCTCGAAGAGCCGCAAGGCGTCCACAGGACGGCCGAGCTTCTGCATGCACTTGGCCTGGTTCAAGATGTACTTGTCGACCTGATGGATGCGATAGGCACCTGAGAACGCCTCGCTCGCCGCCTCGTAATCGCTGGCGTCATAATGGTCATAGCCAATGTCAGCGAGCTTCTCCGCTCGCTCCTTGTCCGCCGCGCTGGCCGCGAGCGCCTGCGCGCTCAGTCCGACCAGGAGCGCCGCGATCACCGCGACGCACGCCCCGTGCACCCTCATCTACGCTCTCCTTACGAGCGACTCCCTAGGAGTCTGGATATCGTGAGGACATACCACGTACGCGCGGGTCCGATCGAGCGCACCCACGAACTTCGTTCGCGAGCGTGCGCGAGCGGGTGACGCGCGAAGTCATTGCGGGGTAGGCCACGTCGTGTCATCATCCGGAGTCGCGTGGGCGATGCGCGCTGGAGGCTGGGTGAAGTTCTGCAAGACCTGTGGGGAGCTCTACGAAGATGACTCCCTGGAGTTGTGTCCAGAGGACGACACCCCGCTCAAGTTGATCCACGAGAAGAGCGCGGACGAAGATCCGATGCTCGGCCAGATGGTCGACCGCCGGTTCCGAATCGTGAGCATGCTCGGCAAGGGCGGGTTTGGCGCTGTCTACCGCGCCGTCCAGACCTCGGTGGGCCGAGAGGTCGCCATCAAGTTCATCCTCGAGGGTATGCCGCCCGAGGGCGTTCGGCGATTCATGCGAGAGGCTAAAGCCACCAGCGCCCTTCGCAACGTTCACACCGTCACGATTTACGACTTTGGCCAAAACGAGGACGGCAAGCTTTACCTCGCCATGGAGATGCTCGAGGGAGACACCCTTCGAGACCGCCTCACGCTCATGGGCCAGCTCCCTTGGAAAGAGTGCCTCCACGTCATCTCCCAGGTCGCCGAGAGCCTTGAAGAGGCCCACACCCTCGGGATGATCCACCGGGATCTCAAGCCCGGAAACATCATGCTCACGGAGATGGGCGGCGACCACAGCTTCGTCAAGGTCCTCGACTTCGGGATCGCCAAGTTCCAGGACCAGAAGCAGAGCCAGATCACCCACACGGGCTCGACCCTGGGCTCCCCCTCCTATATGTCCCCCGAGCAAGCGCGTGGGGGAGAGCTCACGGCGGCGAGCGACCTCTACTCCTGCGGGATCATGCTCTACGAGATGCTCTGTGGACGCGTGCCGTTCGTCGCGGACCAGCCCGTTCAGGTGCTGTTCAAGCACTGCACGGACGCGCCGCCGCCCATGTCGGAGCTGAACCCGAACGCAGATATCCCGCCTGAGGTGAACGCGCTGGTTCAGTCGCTCCTGGAGAAGAAACCCGAGAACCGACCGGCCTCCGCCATGGGGGTCAAGCAGCGAATTCAGGCGATCCTCGGCGGCGAGAGCAGCCAGGAGCTGACCATGCCCGTGGCCACCTTCGGGACCCAGCCTCGGGTTCAGCAGGTCAGCCAACCCGTGTCCGGTATGGAGATGACCATCTCGGCGCAGCCGCCCCCTGGACCGGGCTCCCTGGAGTCCATCCAGGCGATGGAGGAGTCCGGCGAGATGGCCGGGAGCCCAAGTCTTGAAGCGACGGGACACCTGCAGCAGATCTCTACAGAGTTGCCGCAGGTCCAGAAGAAGAGCCCCGTGGCCTTCGCGATCGCCGCGGCAGTGATCCTCGGCGTGGGTGGATTCATGCTGATGCCCTCCGCGGAGGAGGCCCCTGCGGAGACCCAAGCCAAGCAGGCCTCGAAGGTCGAGGAGCAGAAATCGCCCCCCACTCCAGAGGCTGAGACCCCAGAGGCACCCGAGGTGAAGCCGGCAGCTGCGAACACGGAGCCCGTGGCCGCCGCGGCGGCAAAACCCGCGGCTCCCGAAGCGGCGCCAAAGATGATCCGACTGGTCACCAAGCCCGCGGGAGCGCTGGTGCGTGACGTCGAGAGGAAGCTCATTGGGGAGACCCCCCTGGAGTTGACGACCCATGGAAATGATCGCGTCTTCTCCTTTGAGAAGGCCGGCTACATCACGGCATCGCACGCCGTGAGCGGCGCGCGTGAGGGCGACATTGTCTTCGAGCTCGCCCCCACGCCGAAAGCCAAACCGAAACCCAAGAGGGCGCGGAAACGCGTGAGGCCCTCAAAGAAGCCCGCAGCCGCGGCCCCCAAGCCGAAACCCAAGCCGAAGAAGCGCAAGAGCCGAGACCTGTTCTGATTCGCCCAGCGGGTGCGGAGGGTGTGATGGCGTGGCGCCTGAGGTGCCGCGCGTAGCGCGCGCTACGCAGCACTGGACGAGCGCTCGCCATCGAAAGGAGCCCACCATGACCTATGAGACCCTCGGCCGGATGTTCTTGTCCCGGGCTGCGGAGAGCCCCAACGACGTAGCCATTCGTCACAAGGGAGCCAGCGGAGCTTATGAAGACGTGACCTGGAGCGACCTCGGTGGACGCATGGAGCGTATCGCCGCGGGCCTGCTGACCGCCGTGGATGGCCTCGCGGATCACGCCTCCGTGGCGATCCTGGGGAGCACGAGTCTCGACTGGATCGCCTGCGACTTTGCGGCCCTGTCCATCTCCTTGAAGACGGTACCTGTGTACGCCACCCTGCTCCCGGCCGAGGTCGGCTACCTACACGTCGATACGGAGGCGGTGATCGCCATCGCCCAGGACGGCGAGCAGGTGGCCAAGCTGCGGGAGATGCGAGACGGCTTCGAGTTCTTCGACAAGCAGTACGACGCCTCTCAAGTGAAGCTGCAGCACATCATCGTGATGAACACCGAGGGTCTCGAGCCAGCGGATGACTGGGAGTCCCTCGCGGATCTGGAGGCGCGCGGCGCAGAGCACCTGGAGGCTACGGCCGAGGAGCGTCAGCGACGAGCGGACGACCAGCAGCGCGACGACACCGCGACCTACACCTACACCAGCGGCACGACCGGCCCTCCAAAGGGCGTCGTCCAGACCTCGGGCAACATGCTGAGTATGCTCGAGAGCGCCGAGAAGTGTGGGGTGATCAACCAGGAGATGAAGGCCGGCGGACTCTTCTTGTTTCTACCCCTCGCCCACTCCTTCGGCCGCCTGATCGAGCTCTCCGGTCCCTACTTCAATACGCCGATCGTCATCGCGGGCATCCCGACGCTCAAGGAAGACCTGGCCGCCTCGCGACCCGGCTTCTTCCCGTCAGCGCCTCGCGTGTATGAGAAGTTCAAGGCGCGCATCGAGAGCGGAGTCGCCGGCGCCCCGCCGGTCAAGCGAACTCTGGCGACCTGGGCGCTGGGGGTCGGAAAGCGAAGCGTTCCGTACATCCTTGAGAAGAAGCCCATGCCGTGGCTGCTGAAGAAGCAGCATGGCCTGGCCGACAAGATCATCTTCAGCAAGCTGCGCGCGGGGCTCGGTCTGGACCGATGCTCCATCATGCTCTCAGGGTCGGCGCCCCTCTCGGTGGAGGTGCACTCCTTCTTCCTGGGTGTCGGGCTGAACCTCCTCGAGGCGTACGGCCTGACTGAGACCTGCCCTGGCCTCACGACCAACCTACCGGACCACATGAAGCTCGGGACCGTGGGCCTGCCCTTCCCTGGTGTGGAGATCCAGATCGCTGACGACGGCGAGATCCTGGCCAAGGGCGCCAACATCACGAGCGGGTATCTGAACCGACCCGACGCGACCGCAGAGGCCTTCGACGACGAGGGCTGGTTTCACACGGGTGACCTCGGCTCCATGGACTCCGATGGCTTCGTGAAGATCACGGGTCGAAAGAAAGAGCTCATGAAGACCTCGGGCGGAAAGTACATCGCGCCCGCCAAGCTTGAGGCCTACCTGAAGAACCTCACCATCGTACAAGAGGCGGTCACGGTCGCAGACACGCGAAACTACGCGACGGCGCTCATCGCCATCGATCCCGAGGAGCTGGAGGAGTGGGCCACCCAGACGGGAAATGCGGCCGACCCCCAGTCCAAAGCGGTTCGCGACGCCGTTCAAGCCCACGTCGATGAGGTCAACAAGAAGCTGGCCAGCTTCGAGACGGTCAAGGCCTTCGAGATCGTCGA
>CALCNF010000406.1 GCA_937897815.1 uncultured Pseudomonadota bacterium
AACCTCTCCAGCGTCGGCGATCGAGCACAGACGGCTGGCAAGATTCACGCAGTCACCAATGACCGTGTAAGACATCGTTTTCGTGGACCCGATATAGCCGGCGACAACCTCGCCGGACGCGATCCCGATCCCGGTGTTGATCGGAGCCAGACCATCGAGGCTGCGCACGTTGTTAAAGGCCTCCATCGCGTTCTGGATCTTCACGGCGGCTTCGATGGCCTTCCGTTCAGCCTCAGCGACCTCCACCGGCGCGCTCCACACGGCCATGACCGCGTCGCCGATGAACTTGTCGACGGTGCCCTCGTACTCAAAGATCACGTCCACGAGGATCTCGAAGTACTCGTTGAGCATTCGCAGCAGGTCCTCCGCGCTCGTCTTCTCAGACAGGCTGGTGAAGGCCCGGATGTCGGTAAACATGCACGTGACCGTGCGCAGGTTTCCGCCCTTGGCGATCTGGAGTTCGCCGCTCAGGACTCGCTCCACCAGGTTCGGCGACAGCATCTTCTCGAACTTCTGACGCGTGATCGCCTCTTGCTCAATGCGCGCGACGAGTCGCGAGTTCTCGATGGCGATAGAGGCCTGCTGGGCGATGCCCTGCAGCATGGAGAGGTCCTTCTCCGTGAAGGCGTTGGTCGCCAGCTGGGAGTCCAGGTGGATGACTCCGAGCACGCGCTTGTCTCGCGCGAGCAGCGGCACGCACATCGACGAACGGATGCCCTGGATAATAATCGACTGCGCGTGGCTGAAGCGCGCGTCCTGCTGAGCGTCATTCGTCAGGACCGCGGTGCGCTCGCTGAGCACCTTTCGCAGGATGGTACGGGAGAGCGCGATGGGCTCCGAGTCCTTCCTTTTGCCTCTCACCTTCACGGCGCGAGGGACGAGGGGCCCACCAGGGGTGTCCGCCAGGAGGACGAGCCCGCGGTCGGCGATGAAGAGGGAGAACAGCTGGTCGAGGAGACGGGGGAGCAGTCGCTCCATCCGCAGCTCGTCGGCGATCTCATGCTGCAGTTTCGCCGCAATACGCAGCTTCTCGTAGTCCATCTTCAAGGACTCCATGTCCTTGATCTGGTCTACGGGGAGGAACTCCTCGGCGGTCTGCTGCGCGATGGCGTTGCAGATAGACGACTCGAGGCCGTCTCCGATGGTCACCTTGTGGCGACCCTCGGCGGCGCTCTCGTCGATGAAGAGCATGCGGGTCGAGCCGATGGCGACTCGGTCCTTGTGGTTCAGCTTGATCACGCCCCGGATCCGCTCGTCGTTCACGAGGGTGCCGTTGAGGCTTCCGAGGTCATGGAGCGCCCAGTGGTCGGGCTCCCGCGTGATGATCACGTGCTCTTTCGAGACCAGGCGATCCAGGATCTGCACCGACTGCTCAGGGTGGCGGCCGATCGTGTTCCGATCCTTAAGCTCGTACTCGCGTGTACGTGCGTCCGGAAATCTGACGATCAGCTTGGCCATGCGCCTCCATCCTGAGTCCCGCTCACGGGACACTGTGCTGGTGTTTCGCGGACCATTCTACCCAATGCTGGCCCTGGCGACCACCACACGCGAAACCCCTGAATAATCCTCACGAATCCGAATCCCGCCAAACCCAGCAGCGGCCATTAGGTCCGAGACCAGCGCGGCCTGCTTATTGTCCGAGATTTCGATCGCCAGCGTCCCGCCAGGTGCGAGAACCTCGGCTCTCGCTGCCGCCTCGATTAACGGCCGAATCACGTCCAGCCCATCGGGTCCGGCGGTCAGCGCGGTCCTCGGCTCGTAGTCCCGCACCGGCTTCATCAGCCCCTCAAACTCCCCATCGGGGATGTACGGTGGGTTGGACGCGATCAAATGGAAAGGGCCTGCCTCCAGGGAAACCCCGTCGAGGCCATCCGCGACGATCACCTCGACGCGCTCACTCAAACCCACCCGGTCCACGTTGGCTCGCGCCACCCGCAGTGGCACAGGCTCGATATCGGTCGCGACCACACGAGCGCCTGTCAGCTCTTTGGCGAGCGCGATGGCGATGCAGCCCGAACCGGTACCCACATCCGCGATCCGCAGGTCCTGGCCATCGGCCGCCATCGCGCGGGCTGCTTCGAGAATCTCCTCCACGAGGAGCTCGGTCTCGGGCCT
>CALCNF010000407.1 GCA_937897815.1 uncultured Pseudomonadota bacterium
ACGTTGATGCAGCCCAGGGGCGGGAGCGCCAGGAGCTTCGGTCCGAGGATCTGGCCGAACGCGGCGACCACGGCCAGCTCGGGCTCGTGACTCGAGAGCCAATCACGAAAGGCGCGCGTACCCACGCGCTCCGGCTGCTCCAGAGGGATCCCGTGCTCCTTGGCCAGGGTCGCGACAGGAGGAGAGACCACACGGTTGCCTCGACCTCCACGGCGATCGGGCTGGGAGACCACGGCGACGACCTCGTGATCCGAGCCCAGGAGCGCGGCGAGCGAAGCGGCCGCGAAGTCGGGCGTCCCCATGAACGCGACGCGCATCGGATCAGTCGCTTGAGGGATCGGCGCCGGCGTCCGCCTGCGCCTGGTTCACGGCCTGGACGCGCGCCTGGCGCTGGGCCTCACGCTCCTCATGAGCCTCCTCGGCGCGAAGCCCCAGGTAGTTCCTCACGACGAGCTTGCGCTTCACTGAGTTGAGCCGGTCGACGAAGGTGACCCCGTTGAGGTGGTCAAGCTCGTGCTGAATGCAGATGGACAAGAGGCCGTCGGCCTCGAAGTCCAGCTCCTGGCCCTGAAGGTTGTAGGCGACGACGTGAATCTGGTCCTTGCGCTTCACCTCGGCTGTGATGCCAGGAAAGGAGAGGCAGCCCTCCTCGTAGGTGGTCCGGCCGTGGCTGTCGGCGATGATGGGGTTCACCAGCGTCATCAGGGCGCTGCGGCCGTCCTCTTGCTCCACGTCGACCGTCATCATTCGGATGTTCTTGGCCACCTGAGGGGCGGCCAGGCCGATGCCGTGCGAGAGGTACATGGTGTCGGCCATGTCCTCCGCGAAGGACACGAGATCGCCGTCGATCTCGGTGATCTCGGAGCACCGGGTCTTGAGGATCACGTCGGGGTAAATCACGAGGGGAAGTCGAGCCATCGTTCTACCTTGTCGGCCAGGTCGCGTGTGTGGTGGTGCCTTGCTGGGCCTCGTCGTACATCTCGCGAAGGGCGCCGTCACCCAACACTTCGTACGCTTCCCGTATGCCGCGCTGGGCCTCTTCGAGGAGGGGAATGTCACGGGCGCTCACCGGGCCCGGCCACCCCGTGGGGCTGTAGAGCGAGACGAGACGCTCGTGCTGCTCGTCGATCACGTAGGCCGTCGCGCCGGACTCGACCTCGAGGATGTCATGGTAGGCGCCGAAGCGCACCGACTCGAGCTTCGCGGACAGATCGGGCGCGCCGAGGCTCACGGGTGCCGCTTGGCTCACGACCGTAGGTGGCGCCACCAGGGGTGCCACGGTCTCCACAGTGACGCCCGTGGGCAGCCCGGGGAGCGCGGTCACGGGGTTCTCGGAGTCCGAGGGGGTGGCGACCGCCTCGGTCTCGACGGCGGCCGAGACCTGCCGGAGGCGGGCGATGAGCTCCCCCGCGCTCTCATGGGCGGCGACGCTCACGACGCGCGCCTCAGGGACCAGGTCCGAGATCCACCCCCACGCCTGCTCACCGGTCGCCCCGTCGGGGACGACGATCAGCCCAGCGGAGGTGCCCTGAGCCAGGGTCCGAGCGCTCTCGCGGCCCGAGGCGCCCACCACAGCGAAGCCGGACTCGCGCAGCTGCACCGAGATCCGCTCCGTGTCGAGCCCGTCGAAGCCGGCGAGGAGCACCGTCACGCGGCAGCATCCTCATTGGCGACCTCATAGAGCGGTCGCCAGCTCGTGCCCGTCGGGCTGTCCATGAGCTGGACGCCGCGCGCGAGCAGGTCGTCGCGGATCGTGTCCGCGCGGCCCCAGTCCTTGTCCTCTCGTGCCTGACGCCGGTCACGGATCGCCGCGTCCACGTCGGCCTCGGTCATCTCGCGGCGAGCCAGAGCACGGGCCCTCATCTCAGCGAGCACCTGCTGCGGATCATCGGTGCCAACACCCAGGATGCCCAGGGTCGTCATCAGGCCCTCGGAGATGGCCGCGAGGGTCGCCAGACGTCCGGCGCGCTTACGACCGCCCTTGGTGTGATGGAGATCGTTGATGATCTTCAGGGGCTCACTGATGACCCCGATGGTCA
>CALCNF010000408.1 GCA_937897815.1 uncultured Pseudomonadota bacterium
ATCCGGATGAGCGCAAGGAGTGGAGCGCCAAGCTCGACAAGCACCTTCGCAGCGAGGACTTCTTCCATGTCGAGAAGTTCCCCAAGGCGACCTTCGAGAGCACCGAGGTGCGCGTCGAGGCCGAGGGGGACAACACCCACGTCATCAAGGGGAACCTCACGCTGCGCGGCAAGACGAAGCTCGTCTCCTTCCCCGCGCGCATCCAGATCACGGAGAAGCGCGTGACCGGGAAGGCGGAGTTCAGCATCAACCGTAAGGACTTCGGAATCGTGTACCCGGGCAAGGCGGACGACCTCATCCGAGACGGCGTCGTGCTCAAGCTGCAGTTCTCGGGCTCTCGCGTCTAGACGAGGCTCCGCTCGAACGCAGCCGCGACCTCGATCGCGGCCCACTCCATCAGCTCATCGGGACTCGGCACCGTTCCGCCGAGAGACTCGACCGAGCCCATCACCTGGCTCTCGAGTCCACACGGGTTGATCCGCGCGAAGCCGTCGAGTCCGCAATCAACATTGATCGCGAAGCCGTGGAAGGTGACCCACTCGCGCACGGCCACGCCGAGCGAGACGAGCTTTCGGCCCTGGCACCACACGCCAGTGAACTTCTCACGACGACCGGCTTGCAGCCCGCAGCGCCCGAGGACCGCTATCATGGCGTCTTCGAGTCGCCGGAGCACCGCGTGAATGTCACGCTCCTCCTCCTCAAGGGCGAGGATCGGATATCCGACGAGTTGGCCGGGGCCATGCCAGGTGACATCACCGCCGCGCTCCACCTGAACCACAGGGATGTCGCCGGGCATCAGAACGTTCTGCTCCGAGGTGCGGCGACGCCCCAGGGTGAACACATTGGGATGCTCCAGTAGAAGCAGCGTGTCCTGCCCTTCGCCGCGCTGCCGCATGGCGACCAGCTCGTGCTGAAGGGCCAGCGCCGCCTCGTACTCGAGCGTCCCCTCGCGCCGTACGTGAAGCGCTCGCATGGTCGCCCTACTTGTTCACGGCGTGGATCGCGTGCCCGAGCGCGCCAGCGGCGGCCTCCATCACGGTCTCCATGAGGGTCGGGTGCGCGTGGATGGTCAGGTGCACATCGGAGGCGAGCGCGCCCATCTCCACCGCTAGACCGATCTCGGCGATGATATTCGAAGCCTCCGGACCGACCACCTCACCGCCGAGCACCACCTCGGTCTCGGCGTCGATGATCAGACGTACGAAGCCATCCGTCTCATTGAGGCTCAGCGCCCGTCCGTTGGCCCCGAAGGAGAAGCGCCCGACGCGGACCGCCCTCCCCTGGTCCTTCGCCTCGTTCTCGCTCAAGCCCACGCTCGCGATCTCGGGGTCGGTGAAGACGACAGCCGGGACGCCCGTGACGTCATAGGCCGAGGGGAGACCCGCGATCACCTCGGCCGCGACCTCTCCTTCCTTCGAGCCCTTGTGGGCCAACATCGGCTCGCCGGCGACGTCGCCGATGGCGTAGATGTGAGGCACGTTGGTTCGCTGAGCGCCGTCCACGGGCACGAAGCCCTTCTCATCGGAGGCCACGCCCGCCTTCTCAAGGTCAAGCTTGGCGGTGTGGGGTCGACGGCCCACCGTCACGAGGATCACGTCCGCCTCGAGCTCGACCATCTTGTTCTTCTTCAGGTCCTCCACCGTGACGATGGCTCCACCGCCATCTCGAGGGGCCCAGGACTTCGCCGCCGTTCGCGTCATCACCTTGCCACCGAGATGCTTGAACTTCTTGGCGACAGGACGCGTCAGGTCCTTCGCGAAGCCCGGCAGGAGGCGCTCGGCGTACTCGACGACCGTGACCTCGCTACCCAACCGCTGCCAGACGCCGCCCATCTCCATGCCGATGTAGCCACCACCGATCACGACGATCTTCTCTGGCGTCTCCGTGAACTCGAGGGCCTCGGTCGAGCCCACCACGAGCTCGCCATCAAACTCGAACCCGGGGATGGTCGCGGGAACCGAGCCGGTGGCGATCACCGCGCTCTCGAAGGTCACCTCGGTCGTCTCTCCGTCCTCACCTCGCACCGACAAGGAGTTGGGGCCGGTGAAGCTGGCCAAGCCGTGGAGGATCGTCCCCCCGTTGGCCTTCACGAGTTGGCCCACGCCGCTGGTGAGCTTGTTCACGATGCCGGCCTTCCAGCCGATCATCTTCTCCAGGTCGATCGACACGTCGCCCGCGGTGATCCCCATCTGATCGGCTTCATCGATCTGCGTCACGAGCTTGGACGCGCTGATGAGCGCCTTCGAGGGGATGCAACCCACGTTGAGGCACACGCCACCCAGGGGGCCCTTCTCTACGAGGAGGGTCTTCACGCCGAGCTGGGCCAGGCGAATCGCGCACACGTAGCCGCCGGGGCCGGCCCCGATCACCACTGCTTGAGTCTGAATTGCTTCACCCACGAACATTCTCCATGTCGGGTCGTTCAGTGTCCTGCGGGGAGCGGGTACTTCGCCGCGTCCTCCGCTTGTTCTCTCAAGAACCACGTTCGCTCTGCGAACACATCGTCAAAGAGGCTCTCCAGGGGAGGCATCGGATCCGCCGCCTCCACCTCAGCCAACGTGGCCCGGATCTCCGCCGCCAGGGTCGCCTCGAGCTCCTCAGCGGCCTCGGCTGACAGGACCCCCTCGTGACCCATGTACAGCCGGAAGCGGGTCAACGGGTCCTTGTCCTTCCAGGCTTCGGTCACGGACTCGTCGCGATAGCGCGACGGGTCATCGCTCGTCGAGTGGGCGCCCATCCGATAGGTGAGCATCTCGAGAAAGGTCGGACCCTCCCCGGACCGGGCGCTCGCCACGGCGTCGCGCATCGCGACGTAACAGGCCAGGACATCGTTGCCATCGACTCGCCGAGAGCGCAGGGCGAACGCCTTCGCCCGCGCCGCGATGTTGGCCGCCCGGGTCTGTCCCGAGACCGGAACGCTGATGGCCCACTGGTTGTTCTGGCACACGAAGACCACGGGCAACTGAAAGCGCTTCGCCATGTCCAGCGACGTATGGAAGTCGTTCTCGCTCGTAGCCCCGTCCCCCATATAGGCGGCGCACACGGCTCCAGTCTTCCGGAGCTTCATTCCCCAAGCGACCCCGACGGCGTGGGGGAGCTGCGTCCCGATGGGGGAG
>CALCNF010000409.1 GCA_937897815.1 uncultured Pseudomonadota bacterium
AGAGTCGCTGATGAAGTTGTCGATGGACTCCGTCATGAGCATCGAGGTGAAGATCTTGTCGTAGTAGGAGCCGGCGTTCACGGTGAAGTCCGAGCTGTAGTCACCCTTGTCGCTCGCCAGGGCGTTCTCCACCGGTCGCCCTCCAAGACCGATGTCTCCAAAGTAGCCCGTGGCGCCATTGGGGACGCGGACCAGGGTCGGGCCATCTCCATAGGTGTCCGCCTTTGAGCGCAGCACCGGGTCGCCCTGGGTGCGGAAGTGCTCGCCGTCCTGAGGGCGCGCGAGTAGGCGGGTGAAGTGGTCGAAGACCATGCCTGAAGCGAGGATGTTGTCCGGGAAGAAGATGGGGGCAAGGATCTCCCAGTAGGCGTCGAACGCGTACCCGTTCTCCGTGGCGAAGTCCTCGTAGACGTTGCGCATCAGCCCCAGACCCTTCGCGCCGTCACGGAGCTTCGTGTTGTAGCGATACAGGGCCCGATTGGCCGCGCCGCTCACGCTGAAGGACTGCCGTCCGCGGCGGTAGTTGTTAAAGATGTGACCGACCTCTTGCTGGGTGATCAGGAAGTTGAAGATCTCGTAGACGTCCGCGCCGTTGTCGTGACGGTAGACCGAGGCGTTGCCCAGGTCGGCCCAGCGGTCGGTGGCGAAGCCGTAGGGCACGCGCACCCGGCTGTTCGGATCGATGGAGACTCCGCCCCCATAGTAGCCGTCGATCTGCGCGTTGTTCGGCATCACAAGCTGGTCCCATTGGACATAGTCCACGGACTGCTGCCGACACCGACTGAACTCGCCGTCGACCGGCACGATGAGCCCGTCGACGATGGGGTGCCAGAGACCGTCCTCGTCGTCGTTCCAGTTCGCGGGCTTGAAGTCGCCCTCGTTCACGTTCTGGCAGTCGCTGATGAGGTCGTATCGGCTCTGCAGCGCGGAGTAGTGAATCTCCTCTCCATTGTAGCTCGGCTGGATTCCCAGGAGCCCGCCGAAGTCATCGACCTTGCTCACGACGCCCAGGCCGCGAGCGGTCCCCGCGAGGTACGAGGGATCTGAGTACACGGCGACCGTGTCCCCATAGAACATCTTCGCCGCCGCGAAGTCGTAGGCGCCTAGACCCAGCATGTCCTGGGTGAGCTCACCGGCGTAGTCCATCACAGAGGAGTGCATCCACATCCAGAGAAGTCCGTCGCGCTCACCCTCTGTCACGGGATCGTAGTAGCGGGGACCGACGCAGCCCTCACCGTCCGCCTGGAGGTCGGTGCACGCGTTCGAAACAGCGCCATTGCGGGTTCGAAGCTGCCAGTACTGGGGACGATAGTTGAAGGCGTCCGATGAGGAGATGAAGTTGTGTCGAAGTCCGATGGAGTGTCCCATCTCGTGGACGACGACGGCGTACTGGGCGCGGCGCGCCAGGTACTTTCTCATGCGCTCTGCGCGCTCGTATTGGACGTCCGGGGAGTCGGCCGGATTGAAGGCGCCAAACTTCTCCTGAAGTACGTCACTCAGACCGGTCAGCGCCATGGGCGCGCTCGCCTCGTGGAGGATGCACGCGCCCCGCTCGGCCAGCGCCATCTCCTTCATGTGGAAGAGATCTCGCTTCAGCGCCGGGTTCGCGCCTCGCAGCGGAGAGGTCAGGTCCATGAGCCCGTCGGTGATCGGCATCCCCTGAGTACCTGAGTAGGTCTGCATCATCTTGGTCATCAAGCCGGCCTCAAAGGCGGTCCCTGCTGCGCTCTCCCGTCGCGCCGAGTAGGTCGCCCCGTTGCTCGTCGGCGCGTCGAAGGTCGCCGCGACTCCCGAGAGCTCTCGTTTGAGCAGTCGAGCCTGCTCCAGGATCTCGGGGGCCATATCGACCTCGCCCGCGGTGGCGCGCATGGCCTCCTCGACGTCTCCTCCCGTGAAGTCCGCCATGCGGCGACCCACGTCTTCTCGTTCCATCCTTGGGGCCGCCCCTCCCATCGAGGCCGCCTCGGCGGCCTGGGCCCAGGCTCGTACGTTCTCACCCTCGGTGATGTCCTCGGTCGAGAGCTCCCCGCCGATGTAGCGGAGCATGTCGATCACCTTCTGGCTCCAGAGGTCGTTCACGTGGGACCAGACGTTGATGGAGGCGGACACCGTCTGACCGGTCAGGGGGTCCTCAGCGTCTGTGTAGATGCCCCAGGGTGACGGGGTCTGAGGCTCCGTGATCACGTTCACCTGGTGGTAGCGCAGGTCGCCCTTTCGGACGCGGGTCCCGACGGGTCCACACGCCTTGTGATCGTTTTCGGCCACCGGGCTGTGACAGAGGACGATCATCTCGTCCATCTTGGCGACGGCGATGACTCCGTCGCTGTAGCCACGCTTGGCGCCAATCGTGTCTGCGAGGGCGTCACAGTTCTCACCGGCGTAGGCCGTGCCCGCCCGGCACGCGTCCACCTCTCGGGCGAGCGCGATGGCGTCCACATTGTCGGTCTGCTGTCCGGTGTAGACGGGGAAGCGCCCCGCGCAGTCCGACTGGCCTGTGGCGTTGCATTCGGCGCGCTTCGCCGCGGCGACGGCGACGCGCATGGCGACGTCCCAGTCGTGGGTGGCCCACTCCGTAGGCTCGTAGAAGTCCGCGTTGGAGCCCTCGGTGTAGTACCAGACGATGGTCTCGGCCTCTCGCTCCGTGTAGGGCAGGGTGCACCGCTGTCGGTAGATGTCGCATTGGGAGCCGAGCCCCGCGGCCTCGCACTCGTCATGGGTGCCGTTTAAGTCGTCGTCCCGGCGTGGGTCCGCGGCGTAGGGTGTGGTCTCGGGCGTGTAACACTCGATGGGCCCGCTCATGCTCGCCGGATC
>CALCNF010000410.1 GCA_937897815.1 uncultured Pseudomonadota bacterium
ATGCAGATGTCTGCGCGTAAGCTGCTCGCGCGTCTCGATCTCCAGGAGCGCGCGAAGAAGAGCTCAGTGGAGCAGCTCGTGGGAGACCTCGCGGCATACGAGCGCGCCGCGCAGGCCTACGCTGATGCGGCGGCGGCCAATCGTTCTCTGCGCCGTGGAGCGCTCAAGGTTCTCGCTAGCATCTTGATGTGGCAGGCAGAGCCGCCCGAGCTAAGGGGACTCCTGAGCGCCGGGACGGAGGAGAGCGAGTGAGGCGAGCGCGTTCTCTCCGAGCGCTCCACGAATCACCGCAGGGTCCCAGCCCCGATCGAGCATTCGCTCGACGAGGGTGAGGTAGCCGAGCCCATCTCGTAGATCGGCTGGCGGGGTAATAAAACCATCATAGTCCGTGCCGATAGCGACGTGCGCTTCACCGACGGTCGCGATGATGTGCTCCATGTGCTCCAGGACCATGTCAGCGTCCCTTGGACCACCTCGTCGCGCGAGGAATCCCTGATGGAACATGACCCCGATAACCCCCCCGCTCTCGGCGACCGCCCGGAGCTGGTCGTCGTCGAGGTTGCGCCAGTGGTCGCGGACCCCGCACACGCCCGTGTGGGTGACGATCAGCGGTAAGCTCGCGTCGTGGGCCTCCACGGCCTTCCAAAAGGCGGGTCTGGAGATGTGGGCGAGATCCACGAACACGCGGTGGGCGTTCAGCTGTTCCACGAGCTCCTGGCCCCGCTGGGCCAGGCCTCGATCCCGTCCCCATCGCAGGGGGCTTGAGGTTGTGCCATAGCAGGAGTCCGTGAGGTGGACGAGGGTCACGCGTGTGATGAAGTCGTGAGGGATCGAGGCGACGCCGTCTGGAGCCCCCTCCAGGGAGTTGCCACCCTGAACGGCCGGGAGGATCACGTGCGCTCCGGCCGAACGAGCGGCTCGGTACTCTTGCGCGTCGCGCGCGATGGCCAGCGCGCCGCTGGAGCCTTGAGCCAGGCGCTCAAGCCTCTTCACGTTCTCAAGGAAGCGCCTCCAGCGGCTTGAAGCGCTTCGGAACGGCTGAGTCGTGATCGACCACATCGCCCCTGTAAGGCCGCCCTCCTGGATCCTCGGCAGATCGAGATGCCCGAAGAGTCGCCCGCGCCAGATCCCTGGTCCGTGAGCGACGGTCGGGTCGTAGCCGTACAGACGCGCAGGGATCATCGTGTCGATGTGCAGATCGATGACCTCGCTCGCTCCAAGCAGCTCCCGGGCGGCGCGCCTGAGCCCCTCGTCGTGGTCCTGCATCACGGATAGACGATCTGAACGGTGTCTTCGCATACCAGGGACGGGGGCCTGGGATAGGTCACGTCTTCAAGCGCCTCCAGGACGCAGGCCTGGACTTGCGAGTCTCGGCTGGACTCGGGGAGCGCCGCTGCCATCATCAGATCCCCAAACGGGTCGACACGGAAGCGCACATGGGCCGTGGCGCGGAGGGTCTTCCGGCGAAGCGCCAGCTCCTTGAGGCACAGGGAGGACTTCCTCGCCACGCGGGCCTTGGCCTCCGTGACGCCGAGCCCTTCGCAGCGAGGTGGCTTGAGGCTCAAGTGCGAGCTCAGTGAGGTCGAGATGCCCAGCCCATAAGCCCAGCGCTTGCCTCGGACCCAGCTCTCCTCGAGGAGCAGCCGCTCAGCGCCGCGTGCCGCCGCCATGCTGCGGAGCGCGGTGAGACGATCTTCTCCAAGCGCCTCTTCGAGAGGCCGCTTGTCCAGCGGGTCCAGGGCGACGCGACCGATCACCAGGAGATAGGCCTCCTCGGGTGGCTGCGTCAGGACCTGGACCAGGTAGCTGTGCTCAGGCTCTGGAACCACCGACCCGACGGCAGCGACCTCCATGCTCGCGCAGCCCGTCACGGAGGCCAGCGACCAGCACGCCATCGCGAGCAGCTGGTGGGCGCGCCTCATGGCGCCTCCGGAGCGGGGATGACATGTGTAGAGGGTCGCGTGCGGCTGGGGATATCCAGGCGGCGGATCAAGAGGTCCAGCTTCTTGTAGACGGCGCTCGGCGTTCGGACGACGAGCTTACCGGAGCGATCGTCCGGGACCAGGATCATGCGGCCTCGCGCTTTGGGGTTCATGACGTCGAGCACGAGCCGGGCGAGGTCCGACGGCAGCATGTGGGCCACGGGTCGAACGTAGATGCGCTCCTCGCTCTTGTGGGCGTGGTCGAGCATGGACACCAGAACACGAAAGCGAGCGAGGCGCTCTGGAGTGTCATGGGCGACCATGGACTTCGGGTCCTTACCGATGGCGACGCGCGCTCCCGGGGCCAGGCCAATCACCCTCTTGTAGAGCGCGATCCCCCGGGTGGCCTGGACGACGTCGAGGAAGATCACGTCCGTGTGGAAGGTCTCGGGCTTTGGCTCCTGGGTCTTCGACCCGGCCTGAGCGAGCCCGCCTGTGTAACAGAGGACAAACGCGCACATGAGTCGGACGAGTCCGCCGCGCCAGGTTCGAGATAAGCGCCCGCCCATCAGGCTCTCAGGAGACCCGCGCGAGCGCGCTCTGAAGCGTCTCGATATGGCGCTTGGCGTCCTCCTGGAACGAGGCGAGCATCGCTTGGGCTCGGTCGGTCACATGGGCCGTCGTGAAGCCAAAGTGCTCGGCCAGGTCCGAGGCTGGCGCGCTCTCTCCAAAGGTGTCGATCCCCACGGTGTCGCCCAGGGGGCCAACGAGCTCCGCCCAGCCGCTCGTCGTGCCCGCCTCTACGCTCAGACGCAGAGGGCTGGCGCTCGGAAGGACCTCTTCCCGGTAAGTCGCGCTCTGCGCCTTGAACCTCTCGACGGAGGGCATGGAGACCACCCGCACCTTGTGCCCGTCGGCCTCCAGAGTGGTGGCGGCCTCGATGCACAGGTGCAGCTCTGAGCCGGTCCCAATCAAGATCATGTCCGGTGTCGCGTGGCCCTCGCCGTGCACGACATAGGCGCCGCGCTCGACGCCGTCCAGCGCGGCCTTGGTTCCGGCGATTGCGGGAAGGCCCTGGCGGGAGAGAAGCAGGCAGGTCGGTCCGTCCGTTCGGCGGAGCGCCGCGGCCCAGGCCGCGGATGTCTCCCGTGTGTCAGCGGGACGCATGACGTGCATTCCAGGGATCAGGCGGAGGGCGGCCGCATGCTCGACGCTCTGGTGCGTCGGACCGTCCTCACCAAGGAAGATGCTGTCGTGAGTCAGGATGTACACGACGCGCTGCTTCATGAGCGCGCTCAGGCGCATCGAGCCCCGCATGTAATCGCTGAAGGTCAGAAAGGTGCCACCGTAGGGGATGACGCCTCCATGGAGCGCCATGCCGTTCATGGCGGCCGCCATGCCGTGTTCACGAATACCGTAATGGAGGTTGCGCCCATCGCGTTGGTCGCGCTGGAAGGACGGCTCGCCAGCCACCAGGGTCATGTTGGACCCAGCGAGATCCGCGCTGCCACCCCACAGATGGGGGAGCCGCTCGGCCAGGGCGTTGATGACGGCGCCGGACGAACGGCGGGTCGCCGTCTTGTCGTCCCCGTTGGTCGCGAAGCCTGGGAGCAGGCTCTCAAGGTCAGCAGGTAGCCCATCACCCTCGTGGATGCTGAGCCACTGTGCGGCGAGCTCCGGGTGCTCGGACTGGTATCGCTCGAAGGTCTGGGTCCAGCGGTCTCGCTTGTCTCGTCCGCGAGCGCGCAGCCCATCAAAAGCTGAGAGCGCCGCCTCAGGCACGTCGAACTGAGCGTCGACTGGCCAGCCCATCCCCTCCTTCGTCAGTCGGATCTCCTCCTCCCCGAGGGGGGCTCCATGGCTCGACGCGGAGTCCTGTTTGTTGGGGCTGCCGAAGCCAATATGTGTTCGGCAGCGAATCAGCGAGGGGCGGTCCGTGACCGCTTTCGCGCTCTGAAGGGCCGCGTGAATCGCGCCCCGGTCGTGGCCGTCGACGTCTTGTACATGCCAGCCATACGCCTCGAAACGCTGGGTGGTGTCCTCGGAGAAGGCGAGCTTGGCGTCACCGTCGATGGTGATGTTGTTGTCGTCATAGAGGAAGTTGATCTTCCCGAGGCCCAGGTGTCCCGCCAGGCTGGCAGCCTCGTGGCTGATGCCCTCTTCGAGGTCACCATCCGAGCAGATCCCAAGGACCGAGTGGTCGACAATGTTGAACCCGGGCCGATTGAAGTGCGCGGCGAGGTAGCTCTCCGCCATCGCCATCCCGACGGCGGTCGCGAAGCCCTGTCCGAGCGGGCCCGTGGTCACCTCAACTCCAGGTGTAAGCCCGAACTCCGGGTGGCCGGGTGTCTTGGAGTGGAGCTGCCGGAACTCCTTCAGGTCTTGCAGGCTAAGCTCGTGGCCCGAGAGATGCAGAAGGGAGTAGATCAGCATGCTGCCGTGGCCAGCCGACAGGATGAACCGATCGCGGTCCACGAAGTCAGGCGCGTCAGG
This sequence comes from uncultured Pseudomonadota bacterium, assembly GCA_937897815.1. Lineage (GTDB taxonomy): Bacteria > Myxococcota_A > UBA9042 > PHBI01 > CALCNF01 > CALCNF01. The sequence goes on from CALCNF010000410.1 coordinate 4,416, forward strand.
GTCGGTGGTCAGGTGGTGCAGCCACATGACAGCTGCGCCATCGGCCATGCCCATCGGCATGCCGGGATGCCCCGAGTTGGCCTTCTGTACGGCGTCCATGGACAACGTTCGAATGGTGTCGACGACGGCCTGCTCGCCCACCTGATTCCGTTCGGACATGCTCCCTCCCCAGGCAGCTAGAGTTACCGAGACCGGCGCACCTTAGATCAGGTGGTCGTCAACCGAAAGGGGGAGTTGCTCGAGGGCGAGGTCACTGCACGGCGCCGGCTTGGACGAGCAGGGAGTAGTGGCCTCCGGCGGCACTCAACTGATCGTGCGTGCCCTCCTCTACGACCACGCCGCGATGCAGCACGATCACTCGGTCCGCCCGTCGAATGGTGGAGAGTCGGTGGGCGATGACCAAGACCGTTCGATCGCGAAGCAGGGCGGAGATGGCCGCGTCAATTCTCGCTTCGGTCAAGGGGTCCACGCTCGCGGTCGCCTCATCGAGGACCACCACGGGCGCGGGCCGCGCCATGGCGCGCGCGATGGCGATTAGCTGCTCCTGGCCCGCGCTAAAGCTCACACCTTTGGGACCGACCAGCGCATCGTATGAGCCGTCGAGACCGCCGATGAACTCCGCCGCGTGCGCCATGGAGGCCGCGCGCTCGACGTCGGTTCGCGTAAGCTCCTGGGACCACAGGGCGATGTTGTCGGCCACGCTCGCG
>CALCNF010000411.1 GCA_937897815.1 uncultured Pseudomonadota bacterium
GGGCAACAACTGAAGGTCGATTGCTATTGTACCCGCGAGTCAGGGTGCTATCCTCCGCCCTCCGAAAGGATTCATAACTGAGGAACGCACCATGAATGTCCCTCGCCTCGCGCGGACAAAGATCGTCGTCACCCTGGGCCCCGCGACACAGTCCCCCGAGATGATCGAGGCGCTTATCGAGGAGGGCGTGAACGTCTTTCGACTCAACATGAGTCACCTCGATCACGCCACCGCTGGCGCCATGATTGAGCGAATTCGAGCCGCCTCCGACCGGGTCGCCATCATGGCCGACCTCCAGGGCCCCAAGATGCGGGTGACGGACGTCGACGAGGTCTTTGAGCTGACCAAGGGCGAGCGGGTGATCGTTCGGGCGGGCGAGCAGCTGACGACCCGCGAAGCCTTGTACGTTCCAGCCGGTGACCTGGTGTCGATCCTGGAGCCCGGCCAACGGGTGTTGATCGACGACGGGCGCGTCCGGCTTCGGGTCACGGAGACCCGCGCCGGAGAGTTCGACGCAGAGGTCATCGCGGGTGGGCCGATCAAGAGCCGGAAGGGGATCGCGTGTCCGGACGTCCGGTACCGGCCCGAGAGCTACCTGAACGCAGGGGACCGCGCCGACACCGCCTTCGCGGTCGAGAGAGGGGTCGACTTCATCGCCGCCTCCTACGTCAGCGACGTCGATGACGTGACGACGCTGCGCGAAGCGATGGGCGAGGAGGGGCTGGCGATCGGCATCATCGCCAAGATCGAGAGCCGACTCGGCGTCGAGAACATTGACGCGATCCTCGCGCACGCCGACGGAATGATGGTGGCTCGCGGGGACCTGGGTGTGGAGCTTCCCCCCGAAGAGGTCCCCCTGATCCAGAAGAGGCTGATCAAGCGGGCCAAGCTCGTCGCGAAGCCCGTGATCGTGGCGACCCAGATGCTGGAGTCCATGATCTCCAGTCCGGTGCCCTCGCGCGCGGAGACCTCGGACGTGGCCAACGCGATCCTCGACGGTACGGACGCCATGATGCTCTCGGCGGAGACCTCCGTGGGCGCCTTTCCCCTGGAGGCCGTGCGAACGCTTATCCGTGTCTCAGAGCACGTCGAGCGAGAGACCGCGGCGCCGCCTGAGCACCTGTTCAACCGACCCGCACACGGCACGGTCGAGTTCATCTGCCGGGCCGCGGCGAAGGCGGCCAGTGAGCTGAACGTCAAGGCGATCGTCGCCTTCACGACCACGGGCTCGACCGCGAGCAACATGGCCGCCTACGAGCCCCGTGTACCGGTCCTCGCGACGACACCGTCGGCCATCGTGGTGCGCAAGCTTGGCCTGCAGTACGGCGTTCACGCCGTCCAGGCGGAGCACATCGGCCGTTACGACATCATGCTCTATCGCAACGTCCAGAAGCTGACTCGAGCCGGAATCCTCGAACCGAGCGACTCCATCGTCGTGATCGGCGGCGTCCCCGTAGGCATTCCAGGAAGCACCAACATGCTGCAGGTCGGTACGGTTGAGCACTTCCTGGCTCGAGAGCCTCAGACCGACATCTGAGAGCCCTGCGCATCAGAGGAAACGGGCCTCGCCCTTGTCGGTGATCGCGTCCCAGTCGTGATTGGGATCCGGCAGGAAGCACACGCCGCCCACGCCAGCGCGCTGGAGGCTGGACTGGCCGCTCTCCAGGATCAGCCACCCGCCAGGAACCTTGAGTCGCCACAGCTCTCGATAATGGCGCTCTCCGTCTGAGTCGCGGGCGCTCTGCTGAGGATTCCCGCTCGCATCGACCGCGGGAAAATAGACCTTCTGGGCTTCGTTCAGGTTCATGGCTCGCCTCTCTTCGATGACTCGTCGCGCTCACGGGCCCCGAGGACCTCGTAGACGCCGATGTCGAGCGTAGGGGTATCGGGATACATTTCAAACGTCCAGCGCGTCCGATTGACGATCGTCATCTCCTCGATGGGACGAAGGTCGAAGCGATCACGAAATCGAGCGCAGACGGGGAGGAGGCCGGCATCGGGGCCGAGCACCTCGCCGGGCTCTCGGTAGTCCATGTAACAGCGGGTTCCCAAGATGGCGATGGCCTGACCTCCGCACGTCGGCCAGAGGTCAACGAACCCATCGAGGCCGACCATTCCTCGGTCGGGAAATAGGTATCTGGGGAAGTGGCGCTGGGTGTGTCCTACCGTGGGGGGATCGTCGAAGTCGACGAGGGTGACGCAGCCTCCAGGGGGCGGCGAGTGCTCCTTGGCGACTCGAATCAGCGTCTCCTCGTGGTCTGCGTTGGCCGGACCGAATACGGGGTCGATGGAGAGCGCCGCGCTCAGGGCGACGAGCCCGATCACGAAGCCCTGGGCGGTCGGCCATCGCACGAGACGCTCAGCTCCGATCGCGATCACGGGCAGGACCAGGTAGAGCGCGGGCAGATGAATTCGCGGGATGCTCACGACAGGCAGGTCGACCGCGGAGGCTCCGATCCAGGCCACGGCGCCCGCCACGAGAGACACAGAGAGGCGGCGGTGGCGCTCGCCCCTCCAACACCCTGCGACGATCCAGACCAGGGTGAAGCTGGAGAGCCAGGGACCGTAGACGAAGAGGTTTCGTCGGGCGAGGACGTCAGAGAGCCGATCGGAGATGGCCGCCGAGGGCGCGATGATCCCCTCGGAGCTCACCTCGCGGGCGATCACGGCGTCAAACCAGCCCAGCTGAGGCATGAGCGCGACGATCAAGATGCCACCCAGGAGGACAGTCCAACGCCGAGATTCGCTCACCGCGAGGACACCCAGGAGAACACATCCGATGGCAGCGGGCGCCTCGGGCCTGCACACCGCGCCGGCCGCCATGGGCGCCAGACCGAGCCAGGCCCATGGACGAAGCTTCTCGTCGAGGCTCCCCGCGAGGAGCCCCGCCAGACCGGTGAAGAGAAGCCAAGCGCTCCCGGAGATGATCGCCTCGCTGACGTGGTCACGCCACACGATAGGCAGCGCGAGGACCAGGCCCATCGCCACGAGGAGACCGACACGACGCGCCCCGACGAGCGCCATCGTGGCCACGAGCAGCGGAACGTAGGTGAGCGCCCCGAAGATCCGGTTCGCGAGGAGGATGGAGCGGTGATCGGTCCCGAAGACCTCGCCAAAGGCGCCATAGAGCGCCACGACCCCCGCGCCGTACCGAGGGATCTCCCCGAAGGAGAACAGCCGCGCGGCCAGATCATAGCCGGTGTAGACCATGACCATGCGATCGGGCAGGACGATGTGGCCAAGAACAAC
>CALCNF010000412.1 GCA_937897815.1 uncultured Pseudomonadota bacterium
TCGTCATCGAGGCCATTGCAGATCTCTTCCGCCGGCGTCTTGGCGTTGCAGCCTACCCAGCCCAGCTCGGGATCACAGGTCTCGATGCCGTAGCAGGTCCCGTACTCGTTGGCGTCCGTGCAGGTCCGTGGCGTGCCAGCGCTGTCTGCCGTGCACCAGCAACTGTTGGAGGCCGGAAGGCACCAGCGCTCCTCCGGGTTGGCGTCTCCCTGAGCCTCGCACTTGTAGCCCTCGCCGGGGCAATCGTCCTCCGTCTCGCACGAGTAGCTGCATCGTCCTTCGCCGTCGATAACGAGGCACGCTCCCGCACCACACTCGTAGTCCACCGCACATGGGGTGCACACCTTCTGAACCTCTGGAAGGCACAGGAACGTAGCATCCGTGTCGCTTCCCACTGCCTTGCAATCGTAGCCGATCGGACACTCCGTCTCACAGATCTTGGTGCAGAGGTAGCCCTCCGGACCCTCGACACAGAATCCGCTGAAGCACTCGGTGTTGTCCGAACACGGCGCGCCGAACAAGCCACCCGTGGGCTCGGGAGCGGTGTCCTCTTTCTCCGGCCCCTGGATGTCCTCAAGGGGCTGCCAGACATCCGCGCTCCCCACCTGGCTTACGTCGGCGAGCAGGCCCACATCTCCTGCGGTCGAGCTGCCGGTGGACGTCGCTTCTTCACACGCGGCGAGCGCGAGGAGCGAGGAGCAAACGATGAGGGTCAGGGCAATGCGCATGAGAGGACCTCCAAATTGCAGTCCCAATCCTGATCGTTACCACCACGGAGGACATGAAAACAATCACACGCATTAAAAGGATCCCGCGTGCCGCGCGCGAGAGCGCGTGCTCAGCCAGCCTTCAACCGGGTGTCCGTGTGAAGAAACATGAGTGAGGTCTCCACCAGGTCAGGCGAGCAGCCGAGCATACGGGACGCGGCGAGACGGTACACCGCCAACTGAGGCGCGTAGTGTCGAGCGCGCTCCTCGAGAGCCTCCCTGTCATTCGCGTCGATCACATCGGTCTTGTAGTCGATCACCTCGACGCGACGGACCTGTCCCCCATCGCGATGCACGACCAGGCGATCCATGCTGCCCGTGAGCAACGTGCGCTCCTGCACCACCCTCTGACCGAACAGCGTCCCTCCGTCGACGGTCATCTCGAAGGTCTGCTCCACACGGGCTTCGGCGCCGGGCCCAGGCCTCCGCAACAGGGCCGCAAGGTTCGGCCGTTCGAGGGCCTCCAGAAACTCAGCCGCCCATCCTGACGACTCGGCGCGGGTGGCCCCGAGGGCCACACCAGAGTCCACCAGCTCAGCGTGACTCGGCGCTCGCTCCAGCCACGGAATCGCCTCGAGCCACCCGTGAACAACGGTGCCCCGAACCAGGGCCCGGGTGTCCGTAGACAGGACCCGCGCGCCCGAGATCTGCGCGTCGCCCTCCAGCCGTGATGGACTTGAGCGAGGGAGGTTGCGCCGACGTCCGCCTCCTGTCTTGGGCGGTGTCCATGGGATCACCGCTGGCGCGCGGACCGGCTCGTCCGACTCCGCCTCCTCGAGGGCCCAGTCCTCCTGGCTGCCCGAGGCCTGCCAAAGAACATCGCCCGCCGTCGCGGGCGCTCCAGGATCCGTCAGGGCGCCACGCAGAATTCCCGCGTAGGACATCCGTAACGCCTTCTCGCTCGCCGAGCTCGGCTTGATGAAGCAGTGGGTCGCGTGCTTCGCGCGGGTCAGCGCGACGTAGAGCACACACAGGGAGGACTGAACCGCCTGAGCGATCTGCGCGTCGCGCATGGCA
>CALCNF010000413.1 GCA_937897815.1 uncultured Pseudomonadota bacterium
GAGCCCCGGCCCTCACGACGCTCATTACCTGTTCGATCCGTTCATCGAGATGATGGCCGAGCGCCGCTAACCTCGACGGAAGCCCGAAGGCCCACTGAAGCCAATCGCCGAGCGCCTCGGCTGCACCTGTGAGCGCACAACCGGTCACGAAGTGTCCTTGACGCCCGGATCGGCGACGTTTACAAGGTCCTTGGGCCGGTAGCTCAGCTGGTAGAGCAGCGGACTTTTAATCCGTTGGTCGCGGGTTCGAATCCCGCCCGGCCCACTCTGAAAACTCATCGAGACACACTTCAAGTCCCCATCGTCTAGAGGCCCAGGACACCGGCCTTTCACGCCGGCGACGCGGGTTCGACTCCCGCTGGGGACGCCAAAGAGGGGCGCCGGAGACGGCGCCCCTCTTTACCTTCTACTTCAGCGCCTCGAGCACCTGAGACTCAGAGAGGGCTCCCCGGCGCAAGATCTTCGGGGCCTCGGAGTCGACGAGCGCTACGATGGTCGAGGGCTCTCCAATGGAGGATGGACCTCCATCCACGATGGCCGCGACCTGAAGACCAAACGTCGCCGCGACCTCGTCCGCAGAGCGCGCCTCCGGCTCACCGTGTACATTGGCGGAGGTCAGCGCGACCGCGCGACCGAAGCGCGCGATGACCGCTCGGGCCTGCTCCTGGTCCGGCACGCGCACCGCGATCGTCGCCCGACCTCCGGTGAGGACCCGCGAGACCTCATCTCGGGCAGGTAGGACAACGGTCAGAGGTCCGGGCCACCATCGTCGCGCCAAGCGCTCCAGCCGGGGATCGTCCACGCTCGCCCAATCGGGGACCCACTCAACGGCGGCGACGGCGAGGGGCAACGGCACCGAGTTCGGACGTCCCTTCAGCTCAAAGAGGCGCTCGATGGCGTCCGGATTGGAGGCATCGGCAGCGAGGCCATAGACCGTCTCTGTCGGGAGGGCTACGACCTCCCCGCGCTCCAGCGCCCCCACGGCGGCTTCGATCGGGTCTTCTCGCGTTGTCATGGCGTTAGGGTCACCGGCGCGCAGTCAGGCGTCAACGGTCAAGAGCCTTGCCCTCGGCCAACGCCGCAACTACGCTGCGAGCGACCATGAACGAAACCACTCAGCAAGGGCCCCAGCCCTCGCCGCGCTTCACCGCCCTCGCCTGGGCCATGATGGCTTATCTGATTGGAGTGATCCTGTTCGGCGCGTGGGTTCGTATCACGGGCTCTGGAGCGGGCTGCGGAAGTCACTGGCCGACCTGCCATGGGGAGCTCATCCCCCCCAATCCGTCGACAGAGACCCTGATCGAGTACACCCACCGGCTGACAAGCGGCATGTGTGGGATCTTCGGCGTCGCCCTCTGGGCCTGGGCGGGGCGTCTGTTCGGCTGGCGCTCCCGGGTCGCAATGGCGTCTCTCGGGTGCCTCTTCTTCATCATCGTCGAGGGCGCGATCGGCGCGGGCCTGGTCTTGCAGGAGCTGGTGGCGGACGACGCCTCTGGGGCGCGAGCGACGGTCATCTCGCTGCACCTGGTGAACACCCTGGCGCTCCTCGCCATGTCGTCGCTGGCGGCCTGGTGGTCGAAGCCCCGCCTCACGGGCCCACCGCTGAGCCTCAGAAAACCCCTGGCGGTCGTCCTGGGTCTGCTGGTCCTGGTCAGCATGAGCGGCGCGGTCACCGCGCTGGGCGATACGCTCTTCCCGGTCGAGATCGGACCGGAGGGCATGCTGGACCACGTGATCGCAGATCTGTCGCCGACTCAGCACTTCCTGGTTCGGCTTCGAATCGTGCACCCGGTGCTCGCCATTCTGGTCGCCCTTGGCGCTTGGCGCCTCGCGCTCGCTTGCTCGGACGGAGCGACAGGAGAGACCCGCACCCTGGCGCAGATGGCGCTGATTGGTGTGATGGTTCAGGTCGTCGTGGGCATGGCCAACATCTGGCTGGGAGCGCCGGGCTGGATGCAGCTGATTCATCTCTTCATCGCGGAGGTAATCTGGGTCTGCTTCCTCCTTCTGTACGTGTCTTCAGAGCGTCCAAGCGCGGCCACGTCGTGACCCGCGCCCTGCACCTTGCTCCTTGCCCGCACCTCCGCTTCGCGGTACACCGCCGGCACCTGCATCGGTCATCCCGATAGATGGAGCACACACCCGTGAGCCTCAACCAGCCGATACTCGTCGTAGAAGACGCCCAGTTCTCCTATGGGGACCGGGCCGTACTGCACGGTATTGACCTGGAGGTTCGGCAGGGGGAGATCGTCGGGCTGCTCGGCCCGAACGGCAGCGGAAAATCAACGCTGCTGGCGCTCATGGGCGGCCTGATGTCCCTCGACAAGGGGCGCATACTCCTGGACGGCTTGACCGTCGAACGACCGGACAGCGCCTACCGCAGCCGTCTCGGGTTCGTCTTTCAGGCGACCTGCCTCGATGACACGCTCACGGCCCGGGAGAACCTGGCCCTGAGCGCGCGCCTACAGGGGCTCACGAGCGCAGGAAGGACCGAGCGCGTCGCGGCGATGCTCGACGCCTCCGGCCTGACGTCGCGCGCCGAAGAGCCCATTAAGAACTTCTCGGGTGGCATGAAGCGACGACTCGACATCGCTAGAGCCCTGCTCCACCGGCCGAAGCTGCTCTGCGCAGATGAGCCGACGACCGGGCTCGACGAGCTCTCCTTTCACCGCACCTGGACCCAGATCGAAACCCTGCGAGATCAGGGAGACACGGGCATCCTGCTCACCACCCACCGACCTGAAGAGGCGGAGCGGTGTGACCGCTTGGTCTTCATCGCGGACGGCAAGGTGGTCGCCACAGGGACCCCCGATGAGCTGAAGAGCCAGGTCTCCCAGGACATCGTGGTGGTAGAGACCGACAACCCAGCCGAGGTCGCCACGTCCATCCAGGAGGGTCTCGGGCTCGAGACCCGGAGGGACGGCGCGAGCGTGGTCGTCGAGTGTGAGCTCGGACATGAGGTCATCGTGCGCATCGTTGAGAGCGTGGCGCGCGGGCGCATTCACTCCATTCACCTGAAGCGTCCCGGACTTGGAGACGTCTTTCTCAAGCTCACCGGGGCCTCTCTCGATCGTGACCTCTCGGTCGATGAGGTGGCCGCATGAGCGCTAAGGAGACGACGGCGCCCAGTCGACTCGCCAGCGACGCCGGCGCGATCCTGGCGCTCTGGCAGAGGGATCTGAAGCACCTGGCGCGAGAGCGCACCCGCTGGCTTGGTGTGGTTATTCAGCCGCTCTTGATCTGGGCCCTGCTCGGGCTCGGCATGGGAGACGTCTTTAAGGTCGACGGCCTCGACGGGCTGGACTACCTGACCTTCTTCTACCCGGGCGTGATCATCATGGTGATCCTGTTCACGACCGTCTTCGCCACCATGGCCGTGATCGAGGACCGGACGCAGGGCTTCCTCCAGCAGATGGCGGTCGCTCCGGCCTCACGAGCCTCCATGGTCCTGGGCAAGGTAGCCGGTGTCACCACCGTGGCGATGGTTCAAGCCGCCCTGTGCCTCGCGATCGCTCCTCTGGCAGGGTTCTCGCTCGGCGCGATCGCCTGGCCCGAGCTGATCGTCGCGCTCATCCTCGGGAGCATGGGGCTCACAAGCCTCTCCTTCTGTCTGGCCTGGCTCGTGACCTCGACCCACGCGTACCACGCGCTCATGAGCGTGTTCCTGCTCCCCCTCTGGATGGTCTCGGGTGCCATGTTCCCGGCCCCGGAGTCAGGCGTGGTTCGGATCATCATGGATCTGAACCCCATGACCTACTGCGTAGAGACGGTTCGGCACGCCCTTCACGGCGGCACCGCCGAGGTGGCCGCCATGACGCCGACCTTCGCGATGACAGCCCTGGCGGGCTTCACGGTCGGTATGACCCTCATCGCGATCTGGCTTACGACGCGAGTGCAGCGCTGGCGCCCATGAGCGGCGCTCCAGATGCGGAGGACGAACCCGGCGTCGCCCCCCACGGGGGACCGATACGTCGCTTCGTGATGAAGCACCCCTTCTGGGTCGCCACCATCTTCGGGCTGCTGTTCTTTCCGACCCTGAAGCTCATGTCGGTCCGGCACACACCTCCGAATCCGCTGCTGGGGCAGGTCAGCCCGGCGGCCGTGACGACCACGAGCGGCTCGACCGTGCAGCTGCCCCTCGCGACTGGCGAGGCCTGGTTCGTCTCTGCGCTGGACGCTGGGGACACACGGGTGACGCCAGCGGTGCTGAGCGCGCTCCGTGATCTTAGAACGCAGATCGAGCGTGAACGCCTGAGTCTGCCCATCGTCGTCCTCCTCTCCCCCGACGCGAGCCCCGAGGCGATCGCGCTGGCGCACCAGAAGCTCGGCGCGAACAGCGAAAAGACCTACATCGTCACAGCGGATGAGACGACGATTATGACGATCCGAGAGAGCCTGAAGCCAGCCCTCGGCGACGGCGTTAAGGGCTTGAAATCCCTGGCCCGCCTGGGCCTCGTGGACGCCTCCGGAGGCATTCGCGCTGGAGCCCCAATCGGCGCGCTCGGTCTGGGTGAACTGGTCCGGAGAGCCGTCGCTTTGGAGCAGCGTCCGAACCCACCATGAGTGCGCATATTGATGTGTGATACGACGCAGCTGTTTTGTCCTATTGCCACTGCGCGCGTGCGTTGGTACGGTCCCGGCGCGACTCACTAAAGCGCCCGCGCGCGGGTGCACAGGGGAGTCACGACATCAATCGCGCCCCAGGTGGTGTTACATGGCAGCAGAAGTCGAGCTGGATCCGGTATCGGGTCGACATCCACTCGTTCTTGGTGAGTCCACATTCCATGGGCTGACCGAGGCGGTGGCAGCCCCGATCGAGAATCAAGACTGGTCCCGCTGGTGGATCGCCTTGGCCGGTTCAGTATGTTTACTGGGCGTCCTCGCCGTGAGCCTGGCCTGGCTCTTTTGGGAGGGCGTCGGTGTATGGGGCCTGAACAACCCAGTCGGTTGGGGTTGGGCGATCGTCAACTTCGTGTTCTGGGTCGGTATCGGCCATGCAGGCACGCTGATCAGCGCGATCCTGTTCCTCTTCCGGCAGAAGTGGCGCACCTCGATCAACCGCTCCGCTGAGGCCATGACGATCTTCGCGGTCATGTGCGCCGGTATCTTCCCTGGCGTTCACGTGGGCCGTGTCTGGGCCATCTACTGGGTCTTCCCGATCCCAAACCAGATGGACGCGTGGCCGAACTTCCGAAGCCCCCTGCTCTGGGACGTCTTCGCGGTCTCCACCTACTTCACCGTCTCGGCCATGTTCTGGTACGTCGGCCTGATCCCGGATCTCGCCACGATTCGCGACCGCACGAAGGGCCTTCGCCGCAAGATCTACGGAGTCTTCTCCCTGGGTTGGCGAGGCTCGAACCGCCATTGGCAGCACTACGAGGCGGCCTACATGGTCCTGGCTGGCCTGGCCACGCCGCTGGTCCTCTCGGTGCACACCATCGTCTCCTTTGACTTCGCTATCGCCCAGCTCCCCGGCTGGCATACGACGATCTTCCCACCCTACTTCGTGGCCGGCGCAATCTTCTCCGGATTCGCCATGGTGCTGACCCTGCTGATTCCGGTGCGCTCGATCTTCAAGCTCGAGCACCTCATCACGATTAAGCACCTGGAGAACATGGCGAAGATCATCCTGCTGACGGGCTCGCTGGTCGGCTACGCCTACGCCATGGA
>CALCNF010000414.1 GCA_937897815.1 uncultured Pseudomonadota bacterium
GGCGTCGAGCCGATCCAGCTCTCCATCGATGCGCCGGTCCAGGCTGACCCAGAGGGCGTAGACTCGCGTTCCAAGGGCCTTCAGCGCGCGGCCCATCGCCATCCCAGCCGGCCTGGACCGGGAGATGCCTGCGAACTCGGAGAGGGTCCCTTGAACGGCCTCGTAGCCGTAGCGTTGGTCGACGCGATGGCGCTGGGCTCGTATCAAGCTCTGGACCTTCTCAAGGCGCTCGCCCGCCGTGACCGCCGAGAGCCGCTCGGCTCGAGGTCGCTGAGCCATTGCGCCATCGAGTGGGCCTCCCGTGACGAGAAGCGTCAACGAGGCGAGTAGCGTCAGCCGCATGTTGGTACGACCTCTCCGGTGCCCTCGCAGGTGGGGCAAGAGAGGTTCCCAGTCCCCTGACACAGGGTGCAGCGGACCGTGCCGCCTCCGCAGCTGCAGGGATAGATCACGAAGCCACGGCCGCGGCAGGTCTTGCACGGTGCGCTACCGATGGCGCGAGCGGGCGCCTGGGCGCTACATTCGGGCGCCGAGCAAGGTTGCCTGATAGCGCCGCGTCCACCGCATTTGTCGCAGCGCTCCTCGCCGAGGCCCTGGCAGCGCGCGCAGGAGATCGCGCCTTCCCCATCACAGGCCTTGCAGCTTGTATCCCTGAGCTCCCTGAGCGCCTCGGTCGCGCAGGCGCGGACGCCAGCATGAACCGCCGCGTCGGTTTCGACGTATCGTTCAAGAATGGGGGCCGCTTCATGGACCTTCAGGACGCCCAGAACTCCGAGGAAGTACGGGAGCTCCTCCGTCTTTAGCGTGTCCACATGTTCGCAGAGAAGGGCTCTCATCTTGTCACAGGTGAGCATCCCGGCGCCGTCGACCGGTAGCCACGGCATCACGCTGTACACCGTGAGGGCCTGCAGTCGCGGAACGATGGCCAGGAGCGCCTCCTGACTCGGCGCGCGGCCGTGGCGTCGAAGGGCTTCGAGGGCTGCCTCGGCGACCCGGTATTCGGGGTCCACCGCCAGGGGTAGGGCCAAGTCGACGGCCAGGTTTCGATCGCCACGCCACTCTCTCAACGCGAGCGCCGTGAGCCGCCGCGCCTCCCACCACGGTGATTCTGCCAGTCGCTCCATCACTCCCAGCGCGTTCTCGCCGACGGCCGCGAGCGCGTGGCTCGCGGCCTCCGCGTCGTCATGGAACGGGCTCTCGACGACTCCACTGATACGATCGGCGGCCTCGGGTGTGCCGACCTTCACGAGCGCGGCGAGCGCCGCTGAACGGACGTCTCCATCAGAGTCCAGGACGAACGTGGCGAGGACGGCTGGTGAATCGGGGCAGCCCGGTCGCGCGAGCGCTCGGCAGATGGCCTCGCGGGCTCTCCACCTCCACGCGTGCCTCTCGATGGACGCCGCGAGGTCCTGCACGGCCGCTAGCCGCAGCGCGTGGGCGAGCAAGGCGCGGAAGGGGTGGACCTGCCAGGTTCGATCGATCAGGTGTAAAAGGGTGTCGAGGCCGTCTTCAGAGGCGATCAGCCCGTTGGGCTCAAGGCGTGTCCCCGCCCAAGCCGCCAGGTGCTCCTCGCTCGGTTGCCATTGCCCTTGTCGAGCGAGGAGACTGAGCACAGCGCCTGTCTCGGTTCGGAACACGTGCCCGCCAAGGAAGAGCCCCTCTGCGAGGGTCGGTATGTCGAGGCGGTCGCCGTGCTTGACGAGCTGGTCCACCCGCCGTTCGGCCATGGCCGTCAAAGTGTGCTCGACGTTGTTGGAGGGCTCCCAACCGCGACCCCGAAGCGAGTGTAGAGCGGTAAGGCGGACGTCCTCGTCGACGTCTGTAAGCGCGTCGTGCAGGGCATCCTGGGACTCCGGACATCGGAGCTCGCCCAAGGCCTTGCAGGCGGCCATGCGGCGTCGCCAGGTCCCCTTGGTCAGCGTCGCGCGGAGGCCTGGGAGAGCGGCGACGCCGGCGGCCGCGGCGCGCTCCGTCGCTTCGTCAAGGACATCGATGCTCGCCGTGAGGGGGCCGTACCCCGCGATCTCCTCAGCCGATGGCACCGAGCCGGTGAGCTTCTGCAGGGCGTCCAGGGCTTCTCCTCGAACCTCGGCTTGAGGGTCGGTCAGCGCTCGAATGCGCAGGGCGAAGATGGTCTCCCGCATCCCGTGTCGTGCCATGGCTCGCGCGGCGCCGATGCGCACAGGCGGATAGAAGCGCGTGTTCAGCACGGTGCCCAAGAACTTGGCGGCGCGATCGCCCGCCAGCGCGACAAGGTCGTCGACCGCCTCGTCGTCGGCCCAACGAAGTCGACGGTCGAAGAGCGCGGCGATCTCATCCGGGTCATCAAGGCCGCCGATCTCACGAATCGACCCGACCACCATTCCTGCCAGCCCTCGGAGCCTGCGGGCGGCCTCGAGGAGAACTGGGACCTCTGTCTCCGTACCGATCGTGCCCAGCGACTCGATGACTGCCCGGCGAATCCCCATGTCCGGGACATCCAGGGCCGCGGTGAGGTCCGGGATTACCGCCTCGGCCTGCTCTCGTGTGAGGCGGGCGGCGATGGCGGGGATCTCCTCGCCCTCACCGGTGGCGAGCATGATCCGTATTTGGTCCAGCGCCGTTCTGGCGATGCGTGAGGAGGGGAGGGCGACGACCTCTGCGGTGCACTCCGAGGCACGAGAGTCTGTGACGACTCCAAGGGATTTCGCGGGCGCGAGACGCTCGAAAGCCATCAGCCGAATGGTGGTGTTGTTGTGGGTCGTCAGGCGCTTCAGCAGCTCAGGGTCGAGGGGCTTCTCCGTCGCGAGCGCGCTCTCAAGCCCCGCGACCAGGGCCGCCCCGCAAAGCTCGTCGAGCCCCGTGTGCTCGAGGGTCAAACCCGACTCGCTGGCGTGTCGCAGCAAGGCCGCACGCGCCGTAGCAGGGAGTAGGTTCCAGCGCGTGGAGAACTCTCTGATCAAGGAGGTCTCGTCGTGCCCCGCACCCTGCGCATAGTGGCACCATCTCACCACGCGCTGTCTGGCCTCTCCTTCGGTCTGAGCGTGGGCCAGCAGCGTGTGCAGAAGCTCACGGGTGTGCTCGCTTGGATTGCCCGCGGCCCAATCTGAGACGTGCTCGCTCGCGGAGACCCAGGCCGCCGCGTCGTCGAGGGCGTCCTGAATCCGATTCGTGAGCCACTCCAGTCCGTCCGCTAGCAGCCCGTCGCCGAGGCCTCGGATGATCGCGAGTCGTAGCCAGTCATCCGTGTCGTCCGAGCCGATGGCTTGTCGCAGGAGTGACTGCGCTGTCGCGTGCCCCTCCCGGGCGCAGCGACCGATCGCCAGCCCAAAGACGCTGCGAGCCGCTGGGTGCGGAATCTCATGGAGCTGATCGCTCGTCGTGGCCGACAGCGGAAGCTGGCGGATCAGGGCCAGCGCTGCGCTCGCGGCGCAGGACTCGACGGCGATGTCGTGCCCCGGTTGTGTGACCTGCTCCCAGAGACGGTAGACACAATCACCAGGAGGCTCTGGGCTCAGCAGCGCCTCCTCGATCGTTCCCGCCTGAGCGATTCGGTCCTCGAATCCCTCTGCGCGGTTCGCTGGGTTCAGCCCCGCGAGACCGTAGGCGGCCTGCGCCAGAGCGCAGATGCGCTCCTCGGGCAGCGCTGCTTCCAGCGCTCGGTCCGCTTCCTCCCACAGACCCGCACGCAGGAGCTCCTGCAGCGTGGGTTCAGCGCTCTTCTGTTGAGCCGAGCTCGGTGGCTCGTCGCGGGAAACGGGCTTCGACGACATCCCTCCAGTGAGCCCTTAACCGCGTACGCGCGTCAACCGGCCGCGGGTTTAGCGTCGTCCCCTGCGGCCGCTTGATCCGCCGCGGCGGGGGCCGACTCTTCACTTGGCGTGCTCTCCGCAGCGCCGCCGGGAACCAGCCGTTGCTGGATCAAGGACTCGTCGAAACGGACCCCGTTGAGCCGGGTGCAGAGCAGCACGTCGACCTGGCCGTAGCGACTCAGAAGGTCGTCCAGGATGGGGTTGGCCTGCTCATCGGTGATCTGCTCGATGGCCTCTACATCCTCGTTGATGGTCTGCACGTGCTCGACCATGTCCTGGTAGAGATTCGCGTTCGCCTGGTTCCAGTGAAGGATGATCATGTTGGCGAACACCACGTTGCCCTTGCCCTCCAGGATCTCCTTCTTGACGGCGCGCGCTACCCGGCCGCGACCGATCTTCTCGGGTCGGAACCCTTTGAAGTGCCGAAAGAAGAGTCCCTTGTCGGCCATAGAGAGCTCGGAGACGATCCGTTTGGCGTGCACGTGCTTGAGGACCATATCGATGTGGGGTGCGACGGAGCGCAGGGCGTCTACAGGCATGTTGATTCTCCTCGGTGAGGGGTCATTGAACGTCGAGCACGCCGTCGAATGCGGCCACATAGAGGCGCGTCATATCTGTCGGAGTGCAAGGGCGTGGGTTGGAGCGGTGACAGGCGTCGTCGAAGGCTTGTTCAGCCAGTTCAGGCAGCAGGGCACGGTCGATGCCCGCGTCGGCCAGGGTGTGGGCGATGCCCAACTCCCGTCGCAGGTCTACGAGCCAAGACTGGAGGTCGCCGGAGCAGCCGACCCGCTGTCGCACCAGCTCGTAAGCGTCGGCGGCGTGCTCTGCGTTGAAGGAGACGACGTACGGTAGAAGGACCGCGTTCGCCAGACCGTGGTGCATGCCCGCCAGGCTGCTCAGCGGGTGGGCGAGGCTGTGACAGACGCCCAGCCCCTTCTGGAAAGCGGTAGCGCCCATCATCGCCGCCATGGCCATGCCGCCGCGCGCCGTCAGATCGTCAGGGGTTGTCGTCGCCCGCAGGAGGTGTCGAGCGCAGAGCGACAGACCCTCCAGGGCGATGCCATCTGCCATGGGATGAAAGCCCGTGGCGGTCAGCGCCTCCAGGTTGTGTGTAAGGGCGTCAAACCCCGTGGCGGCCGTGAGCCAATGGGGCATGCCGGTCATCAGCTGGGCGTCGATAAGGGCGACCACCGGCATGAGGTGGGGCGAGAAGACGACCACTTTCCTTTGAGTCACGTCGTCGACCACCACGGTCGATCGGCCGACCTCGCTCCCGGTACCCGCTGTTGTCGGAATCGCGATCACCGGAGGGACGTCGTCCGAGATGCGCTGGTCGCCGCCAATCGCGTCGTCGTACGAGACCATGGGCGCGGGGTGCGTCGCCATCAGGGCGACCCCTTTGGCACCGTCCAGACCGGAGCCTCCGCCGATACCTACGATCACGTCGGCTCCCGACATGCGGAACGCCTCGCCTCCCTTCTCGCACTCGGATGCCAGGGGGTTGGGTGAGATCCCCGAGTACACGCTCCAGGGGATGTCCCCGTCCGTGAGCGTCTTGGTAATGGCCTCGAAGATCGGGAGCTTGGTCAGGCCAGGGTCCGTGACGATCAACGCGGACTGACCGTGCGCACGAACGTGCTCAGGCAGCGAGTTCAGCGCGCCAGGCCCGTATTCGATGATCGTGGGAAACGAGAAGGATGTGCGTGTCATGCCTGCTCCTCGGGGGCGAGATGAGGCGCATCTTGGCCGGGCCGAGTCGGAGGCGCAAGCCTCGAACTGTGGAGTGGTCTACAATGACCCCATGAAGCGCGTGTTTGAGGCCATACAAGAGGAGGTCGTGTCGTGTCGCCGTTGCCCGCGGCTCGTCGCCTGGCGGGAGGAGGTCGCGGTGACCCGTCGACGCGCGTACCGGGACCAGACCTATTGGGGGCGTCCGGTACCGGCGTTTGGCGATCCGGGGGGGCGCATCCTCGTCCTCGGGCTGGCCCCGGCGGCTCATGGGGCCAACCGAACAGGGCGCCAGTTCACTGGAGACTCCAGCGGCGACTGGCTCTTTCGAGCGTTGCATCGCGCGGGTTTCGCCAACCAGGCTGAGAGTGTCTCTAGGGAGGACGGACTTCAGCTCACCGACCTCTTGATCACCAGCCCAGCCCGCTGCGCCCCACCGGGGAACAAGCCGACGCGGGAGGAGCTGAAGGCCTGTTCCTCCTATTTGATGGACGAGCTTCGGCTCCTGAAGCGGATCGAGTTGATCGTAGCGCTCGGTGGGATCGCGTGGAACACCTATCTGGGCACGGTGCGCGCCATGGGCCTGGAGGTCCCCAGCCCCAAACCCAAGTTTGGGCACCTCGCCTACGTGGACGAGGGGCTCCCTCACAGGCTCCTGGGCTCGTTTCACCCATCACGCCTCAACACGCAGACCGGCCGGCTGACCGAGGCGATGCTGGATGAGGTGTTTTTCACAGCGAGAGAGCGCTTGGGTCCGCCGCCGGAACGTGTACCATGAGCCTCATGAGA
>CALCNF010000415.1 GCA_937897815.1 uncultured Pseudomonadota bacterium
ATCTATTCGTCCACCATAGCCCTCAGCTGCCCGTGCCCAGGTGGCCTCACGACCGGTCGATGATCGGGCACACGGTCGAGATGCGTCCGGAGCACGTCCTCGCCTCGACCTCGCTTCCGCTCCTCTTCTCACCCGTGAAGGTCGAGGGACGTTGGTACACCGACGGCGGCATTCGGCAGAACACGCCTCTCTCACCAGCCCTGCGCCTGGGAGCCAATCGCCTGGTGGTGATCTCGCTAGGCGGCCCAGATCAGAGCGTGGAGCGCCCCGGGACGTTCCCCGGGATCGGCCAGCTCGTCGGCAAGCTCTTGAACTCCCTGTTCCTCGATCGCATGCGCTGGGATCTGGACCGTCTCGATCGAATCAACGACGTCCTGGACGCGGGAACCCGGGAGTTTGGCGAGAGCTTCCTGCCGCGAATTCAGGAGCAGCTCGGTAGGCTGGGGCGTCGACCCTACGCGCCGATCCCCTACGTGAACATCAAGCCGAGCGGGGACATCGGGCAGCTCGCCGCGCGCCTGATGCGCGAGGTGCCGGCTCTAGGTGACGCCCTGTCTCGGCCCATGCGCTCGTTATTGATGAGCGACAACTTGGCGGCAGCGGACGCCGCCAGTTACCTCCTCTTCGACGGGCGTTACGCGGCGGCCCTGATCGAGGAGGGTTATCGAGATGCTGGGAAGTATGGTGAGGCGCTCCGGGACTTGGTCAGTGGAGAATCTCGCAACGAGCGAGGCGCCCATGGTACGGATTCCTGATGGACACCTCAGCGATCAGCGAGATTCAAGCGAGGCTCTCCCCAGAAGATCCCATCGAGATCCTGCGCTGGGCCCTGGAGACCTTCGGGGCAGAGACCGCGGTCTCGTTCTCGGGCGCTGAGGACGTCGCCCTGATTCACCTGGCCGCGAAGACGGGGCTGCCGTTCTCGGTCTTCACCCTCGACACCGGTCGGCTTCATGAGGAGACCGTGCAGTTCATCGCGGACATCTCTGAGCGCTACGGGGTGACCATCGAGGTCATGAGACCGAACGCCGAGGCGGTCGACGCGCTCGTGACCGCCAAGGGGCTCTTCAGCTTCTACGAAGATGGCCACAAGGAGTGTTGTCAGATCCGCAAGGTCGAGCCCCTGGGGCGGGCGCTCGAGGGACGAGCCGCGTGGATCACGGGCCAGCGCCGCGATCAGAGCCCCGACACCCGTGGTGGGCTTGAGGTGGTCGAAGAGGACGGGACCTTTGGGCTGATCAAGGTCAACCCTCTTACCCATTGGACCGGAGAGCAGGTCTGGAAGCTCATTGACACGGAGGCCATCCCCACGAACCCCCTCCACGCGCGAGGGTTCCGCTCCATCGGATGTGAGCCCTGTACCCGTCCCATCGAGCCGGATCAGCACGAGCGCGAGGGACGCTGGTGGTGGGAAGACACCGCCAATAAGGAGTGTGGTCTGCACCTCACCGTGGAGCCTGAACCCGGGTGGGGTGCCCTCCCGAACGACGAAGAACGTTGAAGACAGCGCCCTTCGGCGATACAACCCGACCCTCGACACGCTTGTCGTACTAGACGTGTCGTAAAGGAGTCGCCCCATGAGTGCCCACGCTACCGCTGAAGTCAGCGACCAGCTCTATCGAATTCGTCACAGCCTCGCCCACGTACTCGCGCAGGCCGTGCTGGAGCTCCGCCCAGGGTCCACCCTGGGCTTCGGCCCGCCTATCGAGGACGGCTTCTACTACGACTTCATCCTTTCTGAGCCGATCACCGAAGATGACTTCAAGGCGATCGAGAAGAAGATGAAGTTCATCATCAAGCAGCGCCAGAAGTTCGAGAGCGAGGAGCTGTCCGCTTCGTCCGCTCTGGCGCGCATCGACGAGATGGGCGAGCCCTACAAGCGAGAGTACGCCGAGGACCTGATTGAGAAGCAGGGGCTGGACTCGCTTACGTTCTATCAGAACGGACCCTTCCTCGACATGTGTGAGGGTCCTCACGTAGAGCACACGGGCCAGCTGCCCGCGGGCGGCTTCAAGATCCGATCCGTGGCCGGCGCCTACTGGCGTGGGGACTCGGACAACGTGATGATGACGCGTCTCTACGCTTGGGCGTTTGAGTCCAAGGAGGAGCTTGAGGCTCACGCCAAGGCCTATAAGGAGGCCCAGGCGAGGGATCACAAGAAGCTCGGGCGCGAGCTCGACCTGTTCGTGATCGACGAGGAGGTCGGCAAGGGCCTGCCGCTGTGGTTGCCGAGCGGCACGGTGATCCGTGACGAGCTCGAGAACCTGATGAAGGAGCTTGAGTTCAGGGCTGGATACCACCGCGTGGCGACGCCCCACCTCTCCAGGGCCGACCTTTACTACAAGACGGGCCACCTGCCTTACTACGAGGATGGGATGTACCCCCTGATGGAGCTCAAAGAGGTCCATGACTGTGAGGGCGGGGCGAGCGAGGAGGTCAAGGAGACCTACGTGCTCAAGCCCATGAACTGCCCCCATCACCACAAGATCTTCGCCGCGCGTCCCCGGAGCTACAGGGACCTGCCTTTGCGACTCGCAGAGTACGGCCAGGTCTATCGGTTCGAGGACTCTGGCTCCCTCTCGGGTCTCCTGCGCGTGCGCGGCATGTGCATGAACGACGCCCACATCTACTGCACCGAGGAGCAGATCAAATCCGAGTTCCTCGCCGTGATGGACATGCACCGCGAGGTCTACGAGATCCTGGGTCTTGATTCCTACTACATGCGCTTCTCCACCTGGGACCCCGAAGATCCCAAGGGCAAGGAGAAGTACGTCAACGACCCGGAGTCCTGGGAGCGCAGCCAGAACATGGTCCGAGAGGCCATGGTGGACTCGGGGCTCCCCTTCGTTGAGGTGAAGGGTGAGGCCGCGTTCTACGGGCCCAAGATCGACGTTCAGTTCCGCACCGTGACCGGTCGCGAGGAGACCGCCTCGACCAACCAGCTGGACTTCGCCGTGCCTGAGCGCATGGATCTGCGCTACGTCGGAGCGGACAACGAGGAGCATCGCCCGTACATCATCCACCGGGCGCCCCTGGGCACCCACGAGCGCTTCGTCGCGTTCCTGATCGAGCACTATGGGGGCGCCTTTCCGACCTGGCTGGCGCCGGTCCAGGTGCGCATCGTGACCGTGAGCGATCGGTTCAATGAGGACGCTCAGAAGATCGTCGATGGTCTTCGCCGACATATGATTCGCGCGGAGCTCGACCCGTCCAATGAGACCATGGGCAAGAAGATCCGAAACGCCGTGACGGGTAAGATCCCCAACGTCCTCATCGTCGGCGAGCAGGAGGTCAACGACCAGACCGTGACCCTGCGCCGCTACGGAATTCGTGAGCAGGAGACCATGGCCATCGACGCGTTCGAGACCTGGGTTCTTGACCAGATCAAGACGCGCGCGCGCTAGTCAGCCGGGGACCCTTGTCCTCCCTCTTGGGGTGAACGAGCCCCAAAACAGAGGGCCCGACGGGCCCCCAGCGCGCCACAAAACGCTCGGGGGAATCCATAGGGGTCGCACGCCCTGGTCTTGGCACACCCCATGCAACCTCAACGGGCTCACCCCACCCGGAGAGAATGATGTCTGCTTCCCGTGCACCGGAGGCCGCGCGCAGCGCCTCGATCCCCGCTGACCACACCCCCGCCCATGACGCCCAGACCTGCGCCGTCCGGCCCGGTCGACGCGAGCTCCGCGGTCTCACCCACACGGCGCAGCGTCGCGCCTTGAGTCCTCCACAGCGTCTCCAAGCGGCGAGCCGGGCTCAGGTCCAAAGACAGGCACCCATCACCGCTGGCTACACGGCGCCAGCCCCTCTGGATCGTGAGGCGATCCTTCTGGCGGGGACCGAGGCCCTGAGCCGAGTCTCGCAGAGCCTGGTGGCAGCCCGGGAGGTCTTTGAACAGGGCGGCCGACTGGGTCTGTCGAAGTCGATGGCCGTTTACGGAGCCCGGCTGGGTCTCCTGGGCGAACACCTCCCGAGGCTCGGTGACCTCGCGACGGTGGTCTGCGCGCTCGTTGAGGCCGCGAACGCTCTCGAACGGGGCGATCTGCGTCGGGCGACCGATGTGTTGGCCAGCGCCGCGTTGAACACCCTCCTCGGAAGACACCCCTTCACGGCGGTGCCAGCCGCCGCGCTCACGGTGACCCTGGGCTCAGATTGGCCGGCCAAGCTGATTCATCACATCGCGGGGACGGATGAGCCGGAGGTCATCGCAGGAGCCCGCTATCTTCGGAGTCGTTGAGCGGCGCTCAACGCTGGCCCAGGGCTCGGTTGGCCTCAGGGATACGCTCCCGTAGTTTCTGCGTTGGCCCCGCGGGGTGGATATGCTACTAGGTCGCCGCCCCCCAACACGCGCGCATCGGGTCGGCTCACCATGCACTGGTCTCTTCTTCTTCGTCTGAGCGTCGCCGCGCTGTGCGCTCCGTTGATCGCCTGCGATGCGCCCGCAGAGGACATCCCGACCACCCCCGCTGCGCCGCTCGCTGAGGGGCGCTCTGGTGGAGAGCCGGAGTCGGCTCGTAACGGCGTGGCCGACGGCCAAGAGGGTTCAGAGCGACCCTCCGTGCCCGTGGACCTGATCCCAGAGGAGGAGCCTGGCGGTCTGAACCCCGGGGATGAGGACCCGTCCGGCGAGGTCCCGACGTCCGAGACGGATGACACTCCAGAGCCTCAGGACCCAGGCTCGACCGAGGAAGAGGAGCCCACCGCGCCGGCCGAAGAGCCCGTCGAGGAGGAGGACGAGGGACCTGAGCTCGTCACGTTCGCTCCGGCGAGCGACTGCGCTCAGGCCTACGACGACGCGATGATCTTCGCCTGCGCAGAGGATCAGTTCTGGCGCGTGCTTCAGCGGGACTTGTCGGACCGCAAGACGGTCTGGGAGCTCCACGAGACACTCGAGTCGAAGCTCAGCGCCAACCCGGACCCGTATCTTCACGGTCGTATGGTCTTTCAGCGCTCCCAGATCGCCTTGGCGATGATGCTCGAGCAGCAGGATATGACGGTCTTCTTGACCCTCCAGCCCGACATGGAGCGAGCCATCGAGATCGACCCCGGTGAGCCCTTCTATGTGACCTGGCTCGACACGGTGAAGATCGCCGTGGCCGATCTTCTTCCCTTCGACATCGGGCTTCAATCCGCTCTGGATGAGGGCTTCAAGAACGTTAAGAAATCCAACGCCCATACGACGGCATCAAGCTTGATCGCCTCCTTCTCGGGCACCTCGGTCGGGGCGGCCATGAGCACCGGATCGCCTATGGACACGATCGCGCTCCTGGAGACCTGGGATTGTCATCCGGACAACCTCACCGACGATCCGGAGCAGCTGTGCGGCGTCGGTGAGCTGCGGCCCTGCATTGATTGGTGTCTGGCCAACTCATGGAAGGCGCCCTACGGCGGTCCGGGCCTCATGTACCATCTCGGCGAGGCCTATGCCCGTGTCGGCGACATCACCATGGCCCAGGAGCTCTACGAGTTGGCGCTCGACCTCCCTGGTGCGCCCACCTGGCCGCACCGCTTCGTGGTGGACCAGGCGCTGTGGGATATGGAGCTTCACGTCTCCAAGTTCACCGAGATCGGGTACGACCAGAGCGCCTCAGAGCTCGTCTACGCCAACAGCACCTATGGCTGCGTGTTCTGCCACGGCGCGCCCGAAGATGGGATCGTGCCCTAGGGCCAGGTCCGGCATGTCACGAGGGGCGACCGGGGGACGTCGCGTCGTCGCGCCGAGCGCACGCCGCCGCGTCGACCACCTGCCAGAGCCAAATCGCCAGCCCGACATATACGGGCGTGAGGGCGATGGTCGCCACCATCACAGAAGCGCCGCGAAGGGTCCGCTCCGCATAGATCTGCCCGGCCCCGGGCAAGAAGGCTGAGAGCGCGCTGGCGACGAGCGGGCTCTTCTGGGTCTCGGGTGCAGGTTGGGTCACCCCAGGAGTGAACCTCAGCGGGCTCGAGCCAGCAAGGGCTCGCCCCTCCCCGAGAGGAGGGGCGGAGTCCTAGATCGTGCGGCTGCGCGCTGTGGAGAGGGCGTCATGAACCATCTCGTGCCGGAGCTTTGGATCCCCCCACGCCTGCTGCATGGCCCCGGAGAGCTCCGAGAGGGGATCAAAGTAGGTGAACAGCTTACCGGCCTTCACGGCGGGCGCCGTGTAGACGCTGATCCCCGTCTCCTGGTCGTAGTACTCGAAGGAGTGGATGTCGCGCTTGCCGCCGCCTCCGGGCGCGTCGACCACGAAGGTCGGCGTGTTGAACCCGGCGGTCGCGCCGCGCAGGCGCTTCTCGACCTGAACGCCCCGGGCCACCGTGGTCCGAAGGTCCTCGGTCCCGCGCACGAGATCGTGGATGTAGACGTAGTAGGGGTGCACGTTGATGTGGCTCAGGCGCTTGGAGAGCTCGACCATGGTTTCGGGGTGATCGTTGACCCCGCGCTGGAACACGCTCTGGTTGCGCACGGTGATGCCCCGCTCAAAGAGCACTCCCATGGCGTCCTGGGAGATGCCCGTGACCTCGTTGGGGTGATTGAAGTGGGTGTGGAGGGCGACCTCCTTGCCCATGGAGCGTCCCCGAACAACGACCTCGGTCAGAGCGTCCAGCCAGTCATGGTCCGTGAGGACCTTCATGGGCATGATCGCCGGGCCCTTGGTCGCGAATCGGAACCGTCGAATGTGGGGAATGTCCAGGAGGCGGTTGCCGATCTCGCGGATCTGATCGGCCTTGAGCCTGTAGGCGTCACCACCCGAGATCACCACGTCCTCCAGCTCGACGCGCTCGTTCATGTACTTGAACGCTCGGTCCCATCGGGCTCGGGTCGCCTTGAGCTGGACCTTCTCCACCTCCTCGGTGTCGAGGCCTACGGCGTAGGAGCGGGTGCAAAACCGGCAGTAGACCGGGCAGGTGTCGAGGACCAGGAAGAGGGCCTTGTCCGGATAACGGTGGGTGAGGCCCGGCACCGGCGCGTCGGCCTGCTCGCCCAGGGAGTCCAGCGTGAGCATCGGGTGGTCCGGCTCGATCTGGCTGCCGAGAGGGAGAAACTGGCGGCGGAGGCCATCTGCGTAGGGCGTCTCCCAGTCGATGAGCGCGAGCACATAGGGGCTGATGCGAACGGCCATGGGCGCCGCCGCGAAGCCTGCCTCGACGTCCGCGATAAAGTCGCTTCCCACGAGCTCTTGGACGGTCTTCACCAGCTTCGCCGGACTGGTGATGGCGTTCTTCTCCTGCCATTTGTGATCGAGGAACGTCTCCTCGTCCACGTCCTGCCATGCGGGGATGCGCTGCCAGAACGCGTCTCGCCGGAGGTTGCGCCACGAGATCGACGCGGGGTCGACCTGAGGCTTGAGGTGGGTAATTCGCTCCAGATCGTCGTTTACGATCGGCGCGGTCGGTTTCGCTTCAACGGGATTCGTAGCCATGGTCAGTCTCCCAGGGCCAGGGGGGTAGTTCGGGTTCGATAGCGCGCACGGCGCCCAGGCGTCTCACTCCTAGAGGAGGACGTCGGGGTCGTGCAGGATCGAGTGATTGAACCACATGGAGGTCTGTCTCTCACGAAGCGGCGCACCGAAGCAAGTCCCCGGCCGCAAGCCTGAGAGATTTCCGTCGCGAGCGTCGACCTTGACCTTGAGCCACAAGCCCTGGATCATCAGGGACCAATGAAACGTCTGTTCCCATATTCGCTCCTCGCCCTGGCCCTGCTGGTCGCTGGCGCCGTGAGCCCTGAGCCGAAGCCCGAGCCCATGGCCGCCCTGTCGAGCCTGAACCCGGGCGAGCACCTCATCGTCCAACGGAGCGTGACTCGCCTTGAGGTCGGAGCGCGTGGGTCGACGGAGGCGCTGCTCTCGGTGACCTCAGACGGCGTGGTGACCCTTAGAACCGGCGTGGAGCGCCCAGCGCCCTCCGCCGCCGCCAACGTCCGCGAGACGCGAGACGCCAGCGGCGCCATCGTATGGCACGTCGCTCACACGGCCCGCGGCGCGCAGATCCTCGTGGCCGAGCCCGGGGTCCTGCACCCCAAGGGTCTTGAGGTGCTGGTGTTCGACAACGATGACCTGCACGTGGCGACCGGAGACGGCGACGTGCTCCTCGCGCGACGGACCCTCGCCGATGGCACCCTGATCGAGGAGGAGGGCTCCGATGGGTGCTCTTGTCTGCGAACGACCTCCCCAGAGGGTCGTGTGACGGTCGAGGGCCGTTGAGCGACTCCTCCGAGGGGGAAGCGCTCAGGCAAGAGGTAGAGCGCTGGATCGCTGAGGATCCGGACCCGTCGACCCGAGACGAGCTCCAGGCGCTCCTCGCCGATGAGCGGTGGGACGTCCTCAAGGAGCGGTTCGCCGGGCCACTCGTCTTCGGAACGGCGGGGCTCCGCGGAGAGCTCGGCGGCGGGC
>CALCNF010000416.1 GCA_937897815.1 uncultured Pseudomonadota bacterium
CGCCGCTGAAGCCGCCGCCGATCAGCTTTCAGGACCCCGGTACGATCGCCATGCTTGAGGAGACCTTCCTCTTCTGGCGCGTCGCGAAGGGTGGCCCCGGGCTCCCCGACGCAGGCACGCCCTGGGACTCCAGCATGCCGGTCTGGGAAGACATGCTCACCGAAGATGAGATGTGGAGCGTGATCCTCTTTATGTACGACTACACCGGCTACCGGCCGCGTACGAAGGAGACCGCGCTGCAGGGAGGAGGAAAGTAATGAACGCCTCCATGTTCACACGAGCGGCCCTGAGCCTCTCCCTCGTTATCGCTCTCGCCCTCCCCTCCTTCGCCTCCGTTGGCGATCCGGAGAACGGCGCCGCCGTGTACGAGCACCGATGTGTCCAGTGCCACGGTGTCGACGGAGATGGAAAGGGCCCCGGCGCAGACTTCATGCTTCCGCGACCGCGAATCTTCCAGGACAACGGCTCCTACAAGTTCCGCACGACGCCAGCGGCCGAGCTGCCCACGGACGACGACCTCTACCACATCATCGCCGTGGGAATCCCCGGTAGCTCCATGCCGCGCTTCGATGTGCTGCCGGAGCAGGAGATCTGGGACGTCGTCGAGTACATCAAGACCCTCAACGAGGACTTCGCGGACGAGGAGTCCATGGAGACGGCCATCACGATGGACTCCCTCGCTGGCGAGGTCGTGGTGCCGCCGAGCACGCCTGAGAGCGTCGCCGCGGGCGCCGAGCTCTTCAAGTCTGCGCAGTGTCAGACCTGCCACGGCGACCTGGGGCGCGGCAACGGCAGCGCCGGCCAGGAGCTCAAGGATGACTGGGGCACCCCAATTCTTCCCCGAAACCTGACCAACCCAGAGAGCTACCGAGCCGGAGCGAGCTCGTACGATATCTTCCGGAGCATCACGACCGGCCTCAACGGCTCGCCCATGGCGTCCTACGCGGACAGCCTGAGCGACGAAGAGCGCTGGAACGTGGTGCACTTCGTGGAGAGCCTGCACCCCCCCAAGAAGGAGGCGCGCGACGAGATCGTCCTCGCCAACCGCGTAGACGCGATTCCGGACGAGGCTGAGGGATGGGCCGACGCCCCAGTGGCGCGCTTCAAGATGGTCCCCAACATGATCACCCCGCCACGCCTCTTCTGGACGTCGGTGGAGTTCATCAGCGTTCAGGCGCTCTACAGCAGCGATGAGATCGCGCTTCGTATTCAATGGGACGACCGAACGGAGTCTGCGGGCTCCAATGGCGACCACGCCTACGAAGACCGCGACACCAAGGTCTACCGAGACACGGACCACCCCGATCAGTTCGCCGTGCAGTTCCCGGTGAAGAACGATCCCAGCGTGCGCCCCTACTTCATGATGGGCGACGGCAAGCGCGCCGTGAACCTCTGGTGGTGGCGAAGCGACCAGGATGGCTACTCGGAGATGAACGCCAAGGGATATGGCAGCCAGAAGCCGCAGGCGGAGCGAAGCCAGCAGCTTGAGGGCGACGTGACCTACGACGATGGCCGCTACACGATGATCGTGCGGCGTCCGATCACCACGGATCTGGTGAAGCGTGACGCGCAGTTCGAGACGGGCGTCTTCACTCCCATCGCCTTCAACGTGTGGGATGGTAGCCGCGGCGAGGTCGGTAACCGACGCAACGTCACGACCTGGTACTGGCTCTATCTGCGTGCGCCGCTGCCCGAGAGCGTGAACACCTATCCTCCGTTCGCCTTCTTCCTGTCCCTCGGGCTCCTGCTCGTGGTGATGTCCGCGGTGCGCCGGCGCGTCGGCGGAGGCGAAGAAGAGAGCTCCGAGGGCGAGGCCTGATCTGAGGCGGCGCCCTGAGGCGCCGCGGTTCACAGACTCGAAGGCTCTCGCGGCCAGCGACGCCCCTGGGCGGCGCTAGTTGTCGCCGCGCGACGCGAGCATCTTGCGCACGAAAGACGGAACGTTACCGATGCGGCCACCGAGGGACTCCTGACGGACCTTGTGCATCAGCTCAGCCGTGACCTCCGTGAGGCCCTGCTCCCTGGCGTGTCGCTCAACGCGCTGGCTCACCATCCCCCTCACAAAGGAGGGGATGTAGTTGAGTCGCTCTCGCGCCTCGTCGGTCCAAACGAGCTCGTCGGTGACACCCAGGCCGTAGGTGGTCTTGGCCGAGAAGTCGATCTTCGTTCCGCCATGGGTCCCGGGCTGATAACCACACCAGGGGTCTTCGCCCATGACATCGCCAGCCGCACCATAGGCGCGCGCCCGACACCCGCCGCACACGCTCGAGAACTCGCAGGGGCCGCAGCGCCCTGTGAGCTCATTCCTCGCGCGGATGGTCGTGAACACCTCTGAGGACGACCAGATCTCCTTGAAGGAGGCATCACGAAGATTGCCGCCATACACGGGAAGGTAGGGGCAAGGCGACATGTCTCCGTTCGGCCGAATCCCCAGGTAATGGGTGCCGGCCGGGCAGCCGCCGGCGTCCGCGGAGAACGTCTTGAGAAACTTGGACTCAGGCTCCCGCTCGAACAAGAAGCGCTGATAATGAGGCGCGCACTTGGCGTTCACGACCATGCGCCCCTCGAACTCCTTCTGGAGCGACTGGAGCCTGGACATCGCCTCCTCGTACTCATCGCGGGTGATGTCGCTGATGAAGGTCCCGCGGCCCGTTGGAACCAGAAAGTAGAGGTTGAACACACGAGCGCCGAGGCTGTGGGCGAAGCGGGCGATGTCCTCCACCTCGTGGAGGTTGTGCGCGCCCACCGTCGTCTGAATGATGTAAGGAAGACCCACCTCGGTGAGCACCTTTGTGCCGTCGACCGTGTTCTGCCAGGCGCCCTCCACCATCCGGAATCGGTCGTGGGTCGCGGCGTCTAGGGCGTCGAGGGACAGCGCCATGCCGCGAATGCCGGAGTCGATCATTCGCTCCGCCAGCTCATGGGTGACGAGCACCCCGTTGGTCCCTACCACCGGCCACAGGCCCTGCTCGCTAGCGTATCCAGCGATCTCAAAGACGTCCTTCCTCAGCAAGGGCTCGCCGCCGGTCAGGATCAGCAGAGCGCTGGGGTTTACCTCGCAGATACCATCGATAACGGCCAGACACTCGTCGGTGGTCAGCTCGCCCTGAGCCTCCTCCCGCGTAATTCGGCCTGCGCTGATATAGCAGTGCTCACAGCGCAGGTTGCACTTCTTCGTCAGATTCCAGGAGATGACGTGACTCTGGTAGAGCGCCTCCATCAGCCGACCTCGACCTCTTCCATGTCACGCCACTTCTCGTCCCCGTAGGCCCGGAAGTTGTGGGTCCCCACGAAGGTCAGTCCCTGGTGAAAGTTCACCTTGAACTTACCTCCACCAAAGTTGTCGGCGATGAACGCGTTGGGATCGATCATAAGCTGGGGCACCGTGCTCAGCGGCCACTGGCCCAGCCCTTTGAATACGATGGTGTCTCCGCAGGGCTCCATCACGTAGAGGGTCGCCGTGCTCTCCGCGAGCGCCCTCATGAACGCGTCGCGCAAGCTCGACTGGTCCTGATAGACCTCGGCCTTTAAGACTCGCTCTAGATGTTCCTGATAGAGGGGCCAAAGCCAATCCATTCGACGCTCCTAACTCTGCCTCGTGCCCATCAAGGCTCCGAGAGCCCTGGCGTATTTCACCTGGCGCAGGTTCTGTCTAGCGTTTAGCAGCACCAGCACGACCACCATCCACTCGATGGTGCCGGCGGTCTCTGATGCTCCCGTGGCGTACCAGGCCGCGAGCGAGAGACCTACGGCCACCCCGACCCAGGTCACGACCAGGAAAACGCGCTCCCGCTGAATGGCCTTTTTAGCGAAGGCCTCTAGCTGAGGCTCCAGGCCTGTTGTTCGTGTCTCGGACATGGCGCGGAAACCTAGCACAACACAGACCCTTTGACCCACGCGAATCGCTGTACTACCGATACGGCATGACACGTAAACATCATGGAAGCCGAAAAGGCCGGGCCCACCAAGAGCCCCTGTACAACACCGACATCCCAACCCCGTCTCACGCGGAGCGGGGGAGAACCATGGTCGCCCTCCAGGGTACGGGCACTCTGTGCACCTCATCGGCGGAGACAGAAGGCCACCCTTATGGCTCCTTCGTGACCTACGGCCTGGAGAACGGCGCGCCCGTGTTCCTGGTGAGCGTTATGGCGGAGCACACCCAGAACCTGCTCGCCGATCCGCGCTGCTCGCTCCTGGTCGCGGAGCCGGGAGATGGCGACCCACTCGCGAGGGCTCGGGCCACGCTCGTGGGCACCGCGACGCGTCTGGAGCGCGGACCCGACGCCGAGGCTCGCGAGGCCTTCCTCAGCGCTCACCCTAACGCGTCCTACTACGCGGACTTCAAGGACTTCGCGTTCTGGAAGATGGACGTCACGGCCGTTCGCTACATCGGCGGCTACGGCCGAATGTCCTGGGTCGAAGGCGAGAGCTGGACCGAGGCCTCGGAAGATCCGATCGCGGCGGTCGCCGACCGCATCATCGATCACATGAACGAAGATCATGCCGATACCATGGCCCTGTACTGCCGAGCCTTCACGCGGGCGACAGAGGCCGAAGAGGTGCGCATGACCGGCGTCGATCGTTATGGGTTTGAGATGAGCGTCAAGACGGCCGAAGGGCCGCGCCCAATTCGCCTCCCGTTTGACGAGGAGGTGAGCAGCGCCCACGAGATCCGAAAAGCGATGGTCGCGTTGGCCGAACGAGCGAGGCAGGCATGACAACAGAGTCTATCCCCA
>CALCNF010000417.1 GCA_937897815.1 uncultured Pseudomonadota bacterium
CCAGCGTGACGGTCGCAGCTCCCGCCTCCAAGGAGGTCTTCGAGGAGACCGCCGAGGCGGCGCCCGCTGAAGAGGTCGTGGAGGCCGCTGCAGTGGTCGAGGAGGCCGCACCTGCGGACGACGCTACGGTCCTAGAGACCGCCGCGGTCGTCGAGGAGCCCGCCGCTGAGGAGCCCGCCGCCGAGGAGGCCGTGGAGGCCGCCCCCGCGGACGACGCGACCGTGCTGGAGACCCCTGCGATCGCCGAAGAGGCCGAGGCCTCTGAGGAGGACGGTCCCAAGGACGAGGCGTAAAGGGCTTCGGTCGAAGCGCCTTGACAGCGCTTCGGCGGGACGCATAACGTCCCACCTGGTCGACGGACTACGGTTCGGAGACCGCTGACAAGTGAATAGGTTGATCGGGGATCATCTAATGGCAGGATAGCGGCTTCTGGTGCCGTTCATCTAGGTTCGAGTCCTAGTCCCCGAACCAGTTCCCGCTGCGTCCATGGGACGTGGCGGGTCACCTTCAAGGGGCGTTAGTCTAGTGGTTAGGACCCTGGCCTCTCACGCCGGTAGCACGGGTTCGAGTCCCGTACGCCCTACCAAAGAGCCGAGCTCTCATCGCAGAGCTCGGCTCTTTTTTTTTGCGCTGATCAGCCTACGCGCAGCTCGCTCGCCACGGTGATCTTGTAGCTCTTGAGCTTGTTGTACAGGGTACGCCGATCGATCCCGAGCTTCTCGGCGGACCTCTTCTTGTTGCCCTGATTGTCTTTTAGGGCCTGGATGATGGCCTCGCGCTCGATGTCGGCCAGCGTCCGTCCCGAGAGCCGGGCTCCTTTGAGACCCACGCCTCCGGCGCCCGTGATCTCGGGAAAGGCGGAGAAGTCCTCCGGCGTGAGGGTGGCTCCGTCTGCGAAGATACACGCGTTCTTGAGGACCATCTCCAGTTGGCGAACGTTGCCCGGCCAGGGACTGCGCTCAAGCATCTTCAGCGCGTCGCGGTTGATGGCCGCGACCTGGCTGAGACCTTGGTCTCTGAGGGCGCTCAGGAAGTGTTCCACGAGCAGGCGAATATCCCCTGAGCGCTCTCGAAGCGGGGGCAAGGTCAGGGGCACCGCAGCCAGGCGATAGTAGAGGTCTTCCCGGAACCGGCCTGCCGCGACCTCCTCCTTGAGGGTCTTGTTGGTCGCCGCCACGATCCGCACGTCGACCCTGCGCTCTTGGGTCTCCCCGACCCTCTTGAACTCGCCGCTCTGCAGCACCCGGAGCAGGGCCGCCTGCATCTCCAGGGGGAGCTCGCCGAGCTCGTCGAGGAGGAGCGTGCCGCCGTCTGCGGCTTCGAACACGCCGACCTTATCTCTCGAGGCCCCCGTGAACGCGCCTCTCACGTGACCGAAGAGCTCGCTCTCCAGGAGCGTCGCCGGGATCGCGCCGCAGTTCAGGGCGACGAACGGTCCGCCAGAGCGGGCTCCATTGAAGTGGATGGCGCGGGCCACGAGCTCCTTTCCGGTGCCTGACTCTCCCTCGATCAGAACCGGAATGGCGTTGTCGAGGAGGCGGTCCATCGCGTGGAAGATCCGCTTGAGGGGGTCGGCCTCACCGATGAGGCGCTCATAGCGGTGCCGCCCTGTGAGCTGCTCGCGTTGTCGAATCACGATCTGGTGGCTGTCCTCCAGCTCCAGCGTTCGCTCCTCGAGCTCGCTCTCTAGCGCTTCGTTCAGCTCGGCGATGCTCGCGTGTGCCTGCTCCAGCTCCTCTCGTGCATCGTTCATCGAGGCCATCAGGCGCGTGTTCGTCAAGGCGATGGCCGCCTGGTCTGCGAAGGCCTCCATGGTCGCTACGACCTCGGCGTTGAAGGCCGAGGAGCGGAAGCGGTTATCCAGATAGATCGCCCCCAGGACCTCACCTCTGCGGATCATGGGGAGACACAGGACGGATCGCAGCTTGAGGTCGTGCACTGAGAGCTGCTCTCGGTAGCGGTCGTCCTCCATCGCGTCGAGGGTGATGACCGCTTCGCCGCTCTCGATCACGCGGGCAGCGATGGAGTGGCTGATCTTCATCTTGGTGCGCTGGATGTTCTCCCTGTCCAGGTTCCTGGCGACGCGGACCTCAAGGTCGTCGCGGCCGTCCCGGGTGAGCAGCAGGAACCCTCGCTCCGCTCCGCTGAGCAGCACCGCCGAGTCCATCACATACTCAAGGAGTCGCTTCACGTCGTGCTCCGAGGTCAAGCGCTTGTTCACCTCCAGGAGTCGGCGCCAGGACTCGTGACTCGACGCGGAGGTCGCCTGCCCTTCAAGACTCCCCGATCCGGAGAGGGTCTCCGCCCAGGCAACTCGGCGGTCGCGGCACGCGCCAAAGCTCTCTCGGAACCGAGCCGGTACGGCGTCCTCGAGCCGCTGCAGCGTTGAGCGCACCGCCCGTGCGCGCTCGGCGACGAGCTCGGTCTCTCCCCTGCGCTGGGCGTGACGCATGGCCTCCAGCCAGATACGCCACTGGTCATCGGGGCTGGTCACCTCCTCCATGCGGGCTAGAGCGTCTCGCATCGAACGGTCGGAGAGCTCCTCCGAGCCGTGCACGCTGCTGCCGTGGGAGGCTGCGAGGAGCGCGAACGCCTGGGCTTCATGTCCCCTCAGAGCGGCGGCTTGAGCCGCGTCGAGCGCGCGCTGGGCTTCCTCTCTCGCGTCCTGATAGGAGCGCCGCTCCAGGTGGTGGCGCGTCAGCGCGATTCGGGCGTCCACCTCTTCTGTGACGCTCGCGCTCTTCACGGTCACCTCGACCGCCTCGGACAAGACACGCTGGGCGGCGTCCCATGCCTCGTCGGCGAGGTGGACGTCGCCGAGGAGCACGAGCAGCAGGCCCACCATGTAGGGGTTATCCTCCTCTCTCGCGAGCTCAAGACCGCGGTCGATGACCTTCTCGGCGGCCTCGAGATCGCCCAGGTAGCGATAGAGGTTGCCCAGGTTGCCGCAGAGCTGGACCACGCGCCCCGTCTGCTCGAGGCTCTCCGCCAGGCCCAGGGCCTCGATGTAGGTGTCCAGGGCCTCGCGGTAGGATCCCTCCTGGTGGTGGACCACCGCGATGTTCTGCAAAGAGGTCAGTACCCTGGCCTGGTCGCCTTCTTCTTCGCCCATGGTGAGCGCCTCCTCGTAACGATCTCTCGCGCGCCCCAGGGCGCCCCGACGGAAGTCGATGAGCCCGATCGCTGTCACGATCGCGGCCTGTTCACGTGTGTCTTTTGCGCGCTCCGCGTCCCGAAGCGCCTCGTTGAGCTCGGCCTCGGCCTCGTCGAGCTCTCCACGATAGAAGCAGAGCAGGCCGGCCGTGTTACCCAGGTGGGCACGGTGCTTCGGATCGGGGCTCAGCGCCCGTCCCCGCGCCAGGTGCGCCTCAGCGTCCTCCAGGCGTCCAGTGAGCACGGCTGACCGGGCTCGCGCGGCGGCCAGTCTGACCACATGTTCGTCCTGCTGGGCCTCTACGCTCTCCAGGATCTCCAGGGCCTCGGCGTGTCGAGACTGAGCTGTCGAGTCGGCGGCGAGCCGGAGCGCGGCAGGGACATCGCCGGCGGCCGCTCCGCGCTCAAACAGGCTGCGGGCGAGCTCGTTCTCGTGCGCAGCCT
Organism: uncultured Pseudomonadota bacterium; assembly: GCA_937897815.1. Lineage (GTDB taxonomy): Bacteria > Myxococcota_A > UBA9042 > PHBI01 > CALCNF01 > CALCNF01. The sequence goes on from CALCNF010000417.1 coordinate 3,598, forward strand.
GA
>CALCNF010000418.1 GCA_937897815.1 uncultured Pseudomonadota bacterium
CAGGTGGAGCGGCTCTAGCCGCCTCCTGAAGCGAGGGCATCATGGCCAAGAAAGAAGTTGGACAGATTAAGCTGCAGGTCGCCGCTGGACAGGCGAACCCGTCGCCTCCCGTGGGACCCGCGCTCGGTCAGCACGGCGTGAACATCATGCAGTTCTGCAAGGAGTTTAACTCCCGTACGCAGAACGACGCTGGGATGATCATCCCCGTGGTGATCACGGTCTACGCAGACCGATCCTTCTCCTTCATCACCAAGACCCCCCCTGCGGCGGTCCTGATCAAGAAGGCGGCCAAGGTCAAGAGCGGTTCGGGCGTCCCGAATCGTGAGAAGGTCGGCAAGATCACCCGTGACCAGGTCCGAGAGATCGCCGAGATCAAGATGCCCGACCTCTACGCGGCCAACATTGACTCAGCCATGCGAACGATCGAGGGCACAGCGCGATCGATGGGCATCGTCGTCCAGGGCTAGTCCCGGGCATTCACACATCGGGTCGGAGGGCGCGCCTTGAGCGAACCCGCATGCACGACCCAGGAGAATCATTATGAGCAAGCGCGGAAAGGCCTACGAGGCCGCAGCAGCGAAAATCGACCGGGACAAGAAGTACTCCCTTACTGAGGCCGTGAGCCTCGTGAAGGGCAACCACAGCGCGAAGTTCGACGCCACCATTGACCTGGCTGTGCGTCTGGGAGTGAACCCACGCCACGCCGACCAGATGGTCCGTGGCGCGGTCGTTCTGCCTCACGGAACGGGTAAGACCGTCCGCGTCGTCGTGTTCGCCAAGGGCGACAAGGCGAAGGAGGCCGAGGAGGCCGGCGCTGATGTGGTGGGCTCGGACGATCTCGTCGCGCGCATCAAAGAGGGCTGGCTCGACTTCGACAAGGCGATCGCCACCCCTGATATGATGGGACACGTCGGCCGAATCGGTCGCGTTCTGGGACCACGCGGTCTGATGCCGAACCCGAAGACGGGCTCGGTCACGATGAACGTGGCCCAGGCCGTCAGTGACGCCAAGGCCGGTAAGGTCGACTTTCGCGTCGAGAAGGCCGGGATTGTCCACGCAGGTGTGGGCAAGGTGTCGTTCTCCGAAGAGCAGCTCGTCGAGAACATCCGCACGTTGGTCGACCAGCTCATCAAGCTGAAGCCGTCCAGCGCTAAGGGCATCTACGTCAAGAGCGTCGCGCTCTCGTCGACGATGGGCCCCGGTATCAAGATTTCAGCCTCCTCCGCTTCTGGCGAAGGGGCTTAACCAGTCGTACGAGAGCGACCGTGAGGTCGGTCTCGGACACCGCGGCGGGCGGTACCCGCCAACATCGTCGGAGGCAACTTCGACACTGTGTGCCAGGTCCGAATTCGGTCGCTGGCCGTCTATGAAGTAGGAGCGCGAGCTTAATCCCATCTTCGGATGGATCCTGCGGAGGCGACCAAGCGCTTCGGAACGGACCCCCGATTCCCTGGCTCTAAACGTCCCCTTGGAAGACCCGTCTTCCCGGTTGGTGACAAGAACTAACGACCCGGCACGTTTTTTGGGCAGCTCATCTCGATGCCCTGCATCGAAAGGAGATTTCATGAACCGGATGGAAAAGACGCAAGAGGTTGAAGACCTCAAGGTCCTCTTCGGGGATGCCCAGTTGACCGTCCTGACGGAGTACAGCGGACTGGATGTGGCGTCTATGACGGCGCTCCGCCGCACCCTGCGACAGGTCGAAACAGGCTATCGGGTCGTCAAGAACACCCTCGCTCGCCTGGCTACCGCCGATACGGACAACGAGGTGCTTCATCCGCACTTCACGGGTCCTCTCGGCGTCGCCTTCGCGAACGAGGACCCGGCAGCGGCCGCTAAGGCCCTGACGGAGTTCGCCAAGGACCACGACGAGTTCAACATCCGAGCGGGTGTGCTGAGCGGAGGCAAGCTCCTTGAAGTCAAGGAGATTGAGGCTCTCGCGAAGCTCCCCGGTAAGGATCAGTTGCGGGCTATGCTCCTCGGAGCGCTCTCTGGAGCACCGCGGCAATTCGTCACCGTTCTTACGGCGCCCTCGCGCGATTTCGTTGGAGTGCTCGCAGCACGACAACGGCAACTGGAAGAGGCCAGCTGAGCCGCTGGACTTTCCCCTCTCTCTTCGGAGAGCCAACAACACACGGACCCATTCAAGGTCCAAATCAGGAGAATCAAAATGGCTGACATCAGCATGGATCAAGTTAAGGATTATCTCGGTAACCTCACCGTCCTCGAGCTCTCCGAGCTCGTGAAGACCCTCGAGGAGGAGTGGGGCGTCAGCGCCGCCGCTCCCGTCGCTGCGGTCGCGATGGCTCCGGGTGCGGGCGGCGGAGACGCCGGCGCTGCCGCGGAGGAGCAGACCGAGTTTGACGTCATGCTCATCGCCGCTGGCGACAAGAAGATCCAGGTCATCAAGGCGGTCCGCGAGATCACCGGCCTGGGCCTCAAGGACGCCAAGGAGATGGTCGACAACGCCCCGAAGGCGATCAAGGAGGCCGTCTCCAAGGAGGAGGCCGCCGAGATCCAGGGCAAGATCGAGGAAGCCGGCGGAAGCGTCGAGCTGAAGTAGATGATGAATGCGCTGCAGAGGGTCTCCGGACCCTCTGCGGCGTCGTTCGTTCATTCCGAATGGGGTGGGGTGCGCCGAAGCGCGCCGCGCCTTTTGAGGGTTCATGGCACTCCGCCTGAATCCGAGCCCAACGCACGAATCGGGAGGAGCTACCGTGGGTGCGCGCACGCTCAGGGACCTTAGAGTCCGCAAGAACTTTGGTAAGATTCAGCAGATCATCGAGATCCCTGATCTGATCAATATCCAGAAGAACTCCTATGATAAGTTCCTGCAGTCCGAGATCACGCCAGAGAAGCGTGAGGACGTAGGCCTTCAGGGCATCTTCAAGTCCGTGTTTCCAATCATGGACTTCAATAAGACCGCCCAGCTGGAGTTTGTCTCATACAACCTTGAGACGCCCAAGTACGACGTGGATGAGTGCCGCCAGCGCGGCATGACGTTCTCCGCGCCGGTGAAGGTCGCGATTCGCCTCGTGACCTGGGACGTCGACGAAGCGGGCAATCAGTCCGTGCGAGACATGAAGGAGCAGGAGGTCTACTTCGGGGAAATCCCGTTGATGACCGAGAACGGCACCTTCATCGTGAACGGTACCGAGCGCGTGATCGTATCGCAGCTCCACCGCTCGCCGGGTGTCTTCTTCGACCATGACAAGGGCAAGACCCACTCGTCCGGTAAGCTCCTTTATTCCGCTCGAGTGATCCCCTACCGAGGCTCCTGGATCGACTTTGAGTTCGATCCCAAGGACATCCTCCATGTTCGCATCGATCGGCGGCGCAAGATGCCGGCGACGATCCTCTTGCGCGCCCTCGACTACACGGCCGAGGAGCTGCTGCGCGAGTATTACGACTCGGAAGTGATCCGCCAGGACAAGAAGGGCGGCTTCTCACGGACGATCAACTACGACCTCCTGCAAGGCCAGAAGGTGGAGAACGACGTTCTTCATCCCAAGACCGGCGCCGTGGTGGTGAAGAAGGGCAAGAAGCTCGGACGCGCCAACATTCGTCGCATGCAAGAGGCGGGCGTCTCCGAGCTGGAGATGGCCGAGGTCGAGCTCCTGGGCAAGGTCTTCGCTCAAGACGTGATCAACATGGAGACCGGAGAGGTCCTCTTCGATTGCAACGACGAGATCACCGAGGAGATCCTCGAGCAGATCAAGGAGTTGAAGATCGAGGAGGTCGAGGTCCTCTTCATCGATCCTCTGATGGCGGGCCCGTTCCTTCGGGACACCCTGAAGCTGGACAAGGTCACCAACGCTGACGAGGCGATCCTCGAGATCTACCGTCGTCTGCGACCCGGTGATCCCTCGACCGTCCAGCAGGCTCGCACCTACTTCAACAACCTGTTCTTCAACCCGAGCCGCTACGACCTCTCGGACGTGGGCCGCGTGAAGCTGAACCACAAGCTCCACGGCGAGAACGTCATCGAGGACCACGTCCTCACGAAGGCGGACATCGTCGAGGCGGTTCGCTACCTCATCGAGCTCAAGAACGGTAAGGGCGACTTCACGACCGACGACATCGATCACCTGGGCAACCGGCGTGTGCGAGCGGTCGGTGAGCTCATGGAGAACCAGTAACGCATCGGACTCGTGCGAATGGAGCGCGCCATTAAGGAGCGCATGTCCATGTCGCAGGAGCTCGAGACGCTCATGCCTCATGATCTGATCAACGCCAAGCCGGTCAGCGCAGTGGTCAAGGAGTACTTCGGGTCTTCGCAGCTGAGCCAGTTCATGGATCAGACGAACCCGCTCTCCGAGGTCACCCACAAGCGTCGTCTCTCGGCGCTTGGGCCAGGCGGCCTCACCCGCGATCGCGCGGGCTTCGAGGTGCGCGACGTGCACACGACTCACTTCGGTCGTGTCTGCCCGATCGAGACCCCTGAGGGTCCGAACATCGGTCTGATCGCCTCCCTGGCGACCTACGCCCGCGTGAATCGTCTTGGTTTCATTGAGACGCCGTATCGGACGGTTCAAGAGGGTCGAGTCACCGGCCAGGTGATGTACTACTCCGCCCTTGAGGAGGAGAACCACAACATCGCTCAGGCGAACGCAACCATCGATCAGAAGGGTAACTTCCTCGACGGCGTGGTCAGCGCTCGCGTGAAGGGTGAGTTCCAGATGGTGGACCCGACCGAGGTCACCCTGATGGACGTGAGCCCGAATCAGCTGGTCTCGGTCGCGGCCTCGCTCGTTCCGTTCCTCCAGAACGACGATGCGAACCGCGCGCTGATGGGCGCGAACATGATGCGCCAGGCCGTACCCTTGCTCCGAACGAGCGCTCCCCTTGTGGGCACGCACCTCGAGCACGTGGTGGCGGCAGACTCGGGTGTGACGGCCGTGGCCAAGCACGACGGTGTCATTGAGTCCGTTGACGCGGGACGAATCGTGATTCGACCTGACGCGATGGAGACAGACATCCACGCGAAGCCCGACATCTACAACCTGGTGAAGTACCAGCGGTCCAACCAGAACACCTGCATCAACCAGAAGCCCATCGTGGTGAAGGGTGATCGGGTGAAGAAGGGAGACGTGGTCGCCGACGGGCCCGCTACGGAGCTCGGCGAGATGGCGCTCGGCCGTAACGTCGTCGTGGCGTTCATGCCCTGGGGCGGATACAACTTCGAGGACTCCATCCTCATCAGCGAGCGCGTGGTCAAGGAGGATCTCTACACCTCCCTGCACATCGAGGAGTTCGAGTGCACGGCACGCGACACGAAGCTCGGTAAAGAGGAGATCACCCGGGACATTCCCAACGTGGGTGATGAGGCGATGGCCCATCTCGACGACGCGGGCATCGTTCGCATCGGCGCCGAGGTGAAGACCGGAGACATCCTCGTCGGAAAGATCACGCCGAAGGGTGAGACCCAGCTTTCTCCTGAGGAGAAGCTGCTCCGCGCCATCTTCGGTGAGAAGGCCGGCGACGTCCGAGACACCTCGCTTCGCGTCCCCCCGGGCGTGAAGGGCACGGTGATCAACGCTCGTATCTTCAGCCGAAAGGGTGTGGATAAGGACTCTCGTACGCTTCAGATTGAGGCAGACGAGGAGGCATCGCTTCGCAAGGATCAGGCCGATGAGGTCATGATCATGCGTCGAGCCGCCTACAGCCGCATCGCCAAGCTCCTCGACGGGAACACCACCGCCGGGAAGCTCATCGACGATGACGGCAAGGTGCTGATCGCCAAGGGCGCCAAGATCGATGATTCGGTCCTCGCGGGCGTCCCGCAGAAGTACTGGGGCGACATCCGCGTCACCTCCGGCGAAGAGATCACGGCCACCATCGAGAAGATTGTGACCGATCTCGAGGAGTCGATCGCGGGCGTCGACAAGCACTTCGACGACAAGATCGAGCGCCTCAAGAAGGGCGATGAGCTCCCGCCGGGCGTGATCAAGATGGTGAAGGTCTACCTCGCCATTAAGCGGAAGCTGCAGGTGGGCGACAAGATGGCCGGCCGTCACGGCAACAAGGGCGTCATCTCGCGCATCCTGCCCGAGGAGGACCTCCCCTACCTGCCCGACGGCACGCCGGTCGACGTCGTTCTCAACCCCCTCGGCGTTCCCAGTCGTATGAACGTGGGCCAGATCCTCGAGGTGCACCTCGGCTGGGCCGCGAAGGGCCTCGGTGACTCCATCGCGCAGATGGCGGAGGAGCTGGCCAAGCCCGACGCCATGCGCAAGCGGATCGCCGATATCTACGACGACGAGATCTCCAAGAAGACCGTGAAGGGCCTCTCGGATGACGACGTCATTCGTCTCGCCAAGATGCTCAAGGGCGGCGTCCACGTGTCGACGCCCGTCTTCGACGGCGCGTCCGAGGATGAGATTCGCGATCTGCTGGTGAAGGCTGGCTACGAGCGCAGCGGGCAGACGATCTTGTTCGATGGTCGCACGGGTGAGGCGTTCGATGAGGACGTCACCGTCGGCGTGATGTACGTGCTCAAGCTGCACCACCTCGTCGATGACAAGATCCACGCGCGGAGCATCGGGCCCTACTCGCTCGTCACGCAGCAGCCCCTGGGCGGTAAAGCTCAGTTCGGCGGCCAGCGTCTCGGTGAGATGGAGGTCTGGGCTATGGAGGCTTACGGAGCCGCGTTTGGCCTGCAGGAGTTCCTGACGGTCAAGAGCGACGATGTCGTCGGCCGAACCCGGATCTACGAGGCCATCGTCAAGGGTGAGCACATCCTTGAGCCCGGTCTGCCTGAATCGTTTAACGTACTCGTCAAGGAACTCAAGGCGCTCGCCCTCGATGTCGAGCTCCTCGAGGCTTAGGCCTCTTTCCCCTTCGTGGAGGAATACCTGTGAGAGACTTCTTCAATTTTTATGAGAAGCCCAAGGATCCGCTCAGCTTTCAGTCTGTTCGGATCGGCCTCGCCTCGCCCAAGAAGATCCTTGAGTGGTCATTCGGTGAGGTGAAGAAGCCGGAGACGATCAACTATCGTACCTTCAAGCCTGAGCGAGATGGCCTCTTCTGCGCCAAGATCTTCGGGCCCGTGAAGGACTACGAGTGCAACTGCGGCAAGTACAAGCGCATGAAGCACCGCGGGATCGTCTGCGAGAAGTGCGGCGTTGAGGTGATCCAGGCGAAGGTCCGCCGAGACCGTCTTGGCCACATCAACCTGGCCACGCCTGTCGCGCACATCTGGTTCCTCAAGAGCCTTCCTTCGCGCATCGGGAACATCCTCGACATCTCTCTCAAGGATCTGGAGCGCGTGCTTTACTGCGTCGCGCACATCGTCCTCGACCCGGGTGAGACCGAGCTCGAAATCGGCGAGGTCATCAGCGAGGATCGATACGAGGAGCTCCTCGACGAGTTCGGTGAGGAGGCCATCGAGGTCGGCATGGGCGCCGAGGCGATTCGTGAGCTCCTCGAGAGCCTCGACGTGGACGCCCTGTCCGCCGAGCTGCGCGCCGCCATGAAGGAGGCCCGCTCCGAGGCCAAGCGCAAGAAGATCGCCAAGCGACTGAAGGTGATCGACGCCTTCCGTGATTCGGGCAACGAGCCCTCTTGGATGGTGCTCACGATCATCCCCGTCCTGCCGCCGGACCTCCGTCCGCTGGTCCCCCTCGACGGTGGACGCTTCGCCACGAGCGACCTGAACGATCTCTACCGTCGCGTGATCAACCGCAACAACCGCCTCAAGCGTCTCCTGGAGCTCAACGCCCCAGAGATCATCATTCGTAACGAGAAGCGAATGTTGCAGGAGGCGGTGGATGCCCTGTTCGACAACGGTCGTCGAGGCAAGACGATCACTGGACCCAACAAGCGCCCGCTGAAGTCCCTCTCGGACCTTCTCAAGGGCAAGCAGGGCCGCTTCCGACAGAACCTGCTCGGAAAGCGCGTCGACTACTCCGGCCGATCTGTGATCGTCGTGGGACCCGAGCTCAAGCTCCACCAGTGCGGTCTCCCGAAGAAGATGGCCCTCGAGCTGTTCAAGCCGTTCATCTACAACAAGCTTGAGGAGCGCGGCTACGTCACCACGATCAAGAGCGCCAAGAAGCTCGTGGAGAAGGAGAAGTCGGAGGTCTGGGATATCCTCGA
>CALCNF010000419.1 GCA_937897815.1 uncultured Pseudomonadota bacterium
ACATCGGCGACAACTACTGGTTTCTCGAGAACAAGCGAAACCCCTGTCCCGACCGAGACGACGACGAGAGCGACTTCATCGGCCTTCCACCGGGAGACAACGAGTTTCAGCGCCAGCGAAACGGACAGAAGCGCGCGCAGCTCAAGGCCGACGTCTCCAAGGACATCTACAGGGTTCCCCTCGAAGAGGTCTGGCTGGGCAAGTACGACTTCAAGAAGAACAAGCGACGCATCTTTGGTCGCGCGGCGAACTACACGTTCACCGGGACGGCGCGGACCGACTGCGACTCCTATGGCTGCGACTGGGAGGTCGAGCCCCTGGGACCCAAACCGACCAGGGACGCTCTGAAGCTCGACGTCTCCATCGACCCGGAGTTCGCCGAGCAGCTCGGTGACTCCGAGGACGCCTACCAGATCACCGTGCTCGTGCGCGTCACGGGCCTGTACCGGCACACGCGCTGCGTACGCTCATGCTTGTTCGGGGTCTGCGGAAGCGACAACATCGGCGCCGGGGTGAAGCTCAAGGGCAAGCTCGTGGGTGTCCGCGTAGAGGCGCACGGCAAGCGCCTCTACGAGAAGGTCCACGAGAAGCTCTGAGCCAGCGAACTCAAGCCTGTGGCGTGAGCGCCTTGACCATCAGCTCGCTGACCTGATTGGCGAAGCCAGCCGGGTCCGTGACCGGGCTGCCCTCCGCCAGGAGGCAGTGGTTGTACAGGAGCTCGATCCAGCGACCGAGCTCGTCGGAGCGGCCCTCGTCGGTGGCCAGACCGTTGAGCTCGGTCACGACCGGGTGGGTCGCGTTCAGCTCCAGGATCCGCTTCGTCTCGGGCATCTGCGCGCTCGGGTCCGTGGCCCGCACCAGGCGCTCGATGTGGGCGTGCATGCCGCCCTCGCCCACCACGAGGCAGGCCGGGGAGTCCACCAGGCGCTTGGAGAGCTTCACCTCGCTGACGCGCTCATCGAGGACCGAGCCGAAGCGCTCAATCAGCGTCTCGAAGCCCGAGGGCTCCTCGGCCTTGTCCTCCTCGGAGTCCTCCGAGTCGGCCTTCTTCTCGTCGAGGCTCAGGTCGGCCTTCATGGCCGAGACCAGGGGCTTCTCGTCGAACGAATCCAGGGAGCTGAGCACCCACTCGTCGATGGGATCGGTGAGGTAGAGCACCTCGTAGCCCTTGGCGCGCAGGCCCTCCAGGTGGGGGCTCTTGGCGACCGCGTCGACCGACTGACCGAGGATCACGTAGATGGACTCCTGGTCCTCGGGCATGCGTGAGACGTACTCCTCGAGCGACGTCCAGGCTTCAGCGTCCGCGCTGGAGCGGAACCGCATGAGCTTGGCCAGGCGGTCCTTGTACTCGATGCCCATGTGGACGCCCTCTTTGAGCGCGACGCCGAAGCCCTCCCAGAAGGTGGCGTAGGCCTCGGCGTCGTTCGCCGCGAGGTGCTCGATCATGTCGAGGGACTTCTTCGTGAGCTGCTTGGAGATGACGCGCACGGCGCGGCTGTCCTGGAGAGTCTCACGGGAGACGTTCAGCGGAAGGTCATCCGAGTCGACGAGGCCCTTCACGAAGCGCAGCCAGCGCGGGAGCAGCTCCTCGCACTCGTCCATGATGAACACGCGCTTCACGTACAGGCGAACGCCGTGCTTGGCCTCTCGGGCGAAGAGGTCAAAGGGCGCGCGGGTCGGGAGATAGAGCAGGGCGTTGAAGAGCTGGGTGCCCTCGACCTTGAAGTGGTTGTGAGCCGCGGGGCCCTCAAAGTCGTGGGTGATGTGCTTGTAGAACTCCTCGTACTCCTCGTCAGTGATCTCGTCCTTCGAGCGCATCCAGAGCGCCGTGGCCTGGTTCACCTTCTCGAAGGCCTTGGTCGTCGTGGCCTCCTCGCCCTCGCCCTCGTAGCGCGTGACCTCGAGCTCGATGGGGTGGTGGATGTAGTCCGAGTAGGAGGTGATGAGCTGGCGCAGGCGCCACTCGGCCGTGAACTCCTTGTGGTCCTCGCCCAGCTTCAGGGTCACGGTCGTCCCGTGGTTCTCCCGCTCCGCGGGGTCCAGGGTGAAGGACTCGCGGGCGTCTGACGTCCAGCGCCAGGCCTCATCAGAGCCGGCGGCCCGAGAGATGACCTCGACCTCGTCGGCGACCAAAAAGGCCGAATAGAAGCCCACGCCGAACTGACCGATCAGCCCGTCGACGCCCTCCTCCTTGTTGCCCTCCAGGGCCTCGGCGAAGGCCTTCGTGCCCGAGCGCGCGACCGTGCCGAGGTGGTCGATGAGCTCCTCGCGGCTCATGCCGATGCCCGTGTCCGCGAGGGTGAGCGTGCCCGCCGCCTCATCGGACGTGATCTGCACGCGGAACGGCAGCTCCGCGTCGCCGAGCTCCGAGTCGGTCAGACGTCGAAAGCGCAGCTTATCCAGCGCGTCCGAGGCGTTGCTCACCAGCTCACGGAGGAAGATCTCCCGGTGGCTGTAGAGCGAGTTGATGACGAGATCGAGCACGCGCCCGACCTCGGCCTGAAACGCGTGGGTCTCGGTGTTCTGTACGTCCGACATCGTGTCACCTCTCCTGGGGGTTCGGTCGTGAGCGGCCGAACCATTAGGAACCATCGAGGCGACGGTCAAGACATCCTTTAGGAAGGGCTCACTTCGGGGGTGCGCACGTCATGGGGTCGACGCACGAGAAGCAGCCTCCCTGCTGCGCCAGGATCTCCCCTTCGCCGCACTCAGGCGGGACCATGTCGCACAGGGCGGGCTGGCCGTCGTCACAGGAGCAGGTGCTTGGATAACCGCATCCGTAGCAGGTGCCGACCTGGACGGGCGTGAGGCCCTCCGGGCACTCGGGCACAGCCTTCTTGCATAGGACACCGTCGAGCGGGCAGCCCTGAGGCTCCTCGTAGGAGTCCAGGCAGGCCTCGAAGTCCGGGTTCATCTCCCAGGCGCAGGTCCCGTTCTCGCCGTAGTTCCCGCACGAGGTGAGCTCCAGGCACCCGTACCAGGGCTGGATGTCGCAGGTGGACATCATCTCCATATCGGAGCAGATCTCACCCGAGCAGCCCGTGGTGATGCACTCCGCTGGCGCCTCGATACACTGCCCTTCGGAGCACACCGCCTCGCCGGGATCGAGACACCCGGGCACCGGGCACGGGTTCTTGTCCGCCCAGTCGCTGCAGTGCTGATCCCAGGCGGCGTAGCGCGCGTTGTGCTCCGCGTTGGTCACGGGCAGGGTCGGGCAGATGGGGCAGAAGCACTCCGACTCGTCCGTCACCAGGATGTCGTACTGGGTAAACGTACACTCGTCATTGGACGAGCAGGCGTCGTCCTGAGCGTTCGGGTCCACGCAGATGCCTGGAAGGTCGGGGATCTGGGGGTTCTGGGCCTCGCAGGTCAGCCCAGGCAAGCACTTGGTCTGCATCCAGAACGGTACAAATCCGCCGCAGGACTCGCCTTCGATCTTGTAGGGCGTGCACTCGGTGCCGCCGTCCTCGGTGTCCCGACACCAGGAGTCGGCCGGGCAGTCCTTATCCGCCTCGCAGCTCGACGGTCCGGGCTGGACGCACAAGCCTCCGCCGCAGTCCGCCGTGCAGGCCCACAGTCCCGCCTCCTCATCACAGAAGCAGGTGGACGGCACGCAGCCCTCCATCACGCACTCGAGCCCATCCGGGCAGCCCGTGGTGAAGCAGCCCGCCGGGTTGGGTCCATCGCATCCGCCTGGCTCAGAGGGCTCCACGCAGATACCTGGGCAGTCAGCGCCTCCCATGTCCGGGTCGCAGCCATCAGAGGGATCATCGACGCACTCCAGTCCGTCCTCACAGACGAGGCCGAGGAAGCCTCCGCAGGGCTGGGGACCCGGGTCCAATCCACAGGTCATGGGGTCCACGCACGCGTAGCATCCGGCCTGAATCGCCAGCACGGTGCCGGCCTTGCACGCGGGCTCCATCATCTTGCAGGTCAGCTGCGACCCGTCATCACACGAGCAGGTGTCGGGGAAGCCGCAGCCACCCCAGCAGATCCCGTCATTGCCCACGGGCACCAGGTTCGCCGGGCAGCTGGGCGGCTCCGCCTCACAGATCACGCTGTCTGAGCAGCCCGCGGGCTCCTCGACCGCCACGCACTGACCCGCCGAGCAGGTCGCCTCACCCGGGTCCATACAACCCGGGATAGGACAGGGCTCCTTGATCGCCCAATCAGCGCAGTGCTCGTTCCAGGCGCTCGAGCGCGCGTTGTGCACCGCCACCGTCACCGGCATCGTCGGGCACATGGGGCAGAAGCAGTCCGCCTCGCTGGTCACGAGCGACTCATACTGGGTGAAGGTGCAGTCCTCCTCCGTGAGGCACGTGTCTTCCGGTTCGGTCGCGTCGGGCTCGGTCGCGTCAGGCTCGGTCGCG
>CALCNF010000420.1 GCA_937897815.1 uncultured Pseudomonadota bacterium
ATCACGATACATTCTTTGATCTTATCGAGGTCTCTCATCACCTCACCTCGCAACCAGATTTCGAACCGAAGGAACCGCGGCCGCCCCGAGATGTCGGGGAGGAGGGACGGGGCGGCCGCAGCCCTTTGGACTCGTATTCATGACTCAACCGTGCGACGAGTGCTCTGGATCAGCGAAGAGCGGAATGACTCGCTTCTCGTCGTCCAGTTGGCTGTCACCTGCGTCGCTCGCAGCCGGCGATTGGACTCGGCCCAGAGGGCGCGGACGTCGGTAGGCCGAGGCCCAGCGATGGTCCTTCGAGATGCGCAGGCTGTGATATAGAAGGTGTCGGTCGTACGCCATGATGCTTGCCTATCCCGCTGTAATTAAAGCGGTTGTGTGGCTCGTTTCGTCTGAACGGAAGACTAGAGCCGGCCCATGGCATGGTCAAAAAAATGAAACGCATTCTTCAGGAGAAATTTCCGGCATGGCTCACAAACTCATCGCTACTGACGCTGCGCCTGGCGCGATCGGTCCTTATTCGCAGGCCGTAACGGCGGGAAATACGACCTTTTTTTCCGGCCAGGTCGCTCTGGACCCATCGACCGGTGAGATGGTCGGGGCCGGGGACGTCGCTTTGGAGACACGACAGGTGATGAAGAACCTGATCGCGGTCGTGGGCGCCGCTGGTCACTCGATCACAGAGATCGTGCGCTGCACGATCTTCCTCGCGGACATGAATGACTTCGCCGTCGTCAACGAGCTGTACGCTGAGGCGTTGCAGGGTCATCGACCCGCTCGCGCTACGGTGCAGGTCTCACGGCTTCCCAAGGACGCGCGCGTGGAGATCGACGCTATTGCGGTCGGAGCGGGATGATCTCTGCGCCGTCGATGGCGGCTCGAAACTGCTGAATAACCTCGCGAATACGACCCGGTGCCTCTACGGGAGCCCGTCGGGCGATCTCGTCGACCAGGGCGCTGCCGACCACCACGCCATCGGCGAGGTCCGCCATTCGCGCGGCGTCCTCTGGGGTTCGGATCCCGAAGCCAACGGCGACGGGGATGTCAGCTTGCTCGCGGATCAAGTCCACACGGTCCCGCAGCGCGGACGAGGCCATGACTGATCCTCCGGTGACGCCCGCGACGGAGACACAGTAGGCGAAGCCCCCCGCTCCCTGGCCGAGTCGCTGCACCCGGTCAGGTGTCGTGGTGGGCGTAAAGAGGCGAATGACATGCAGACCAGCCTCGTCCAGTGGCTCGCTGAGGGCGGCGCTCTCCTCAATGGGGAGGTCCACGACGAGGACTCCGTCGATGCCCGAGGCCTTCGCGCGTTCGACGAAGGTCGCGTAGCCCATCTGATGAATCGGGTTCAGGTAGCCAAAGAGGATAAGCGGCGTGTCGGGGTGGCGCTCGCGGAAGGATCGCGCGCACTCGAGCACGTCGGAGAGGCGAGTACCCTGCGCGAGCGCGCGGTCCATCGCCCGCTGAATGACGGGGCCGTCGGCCATGGGGTCGGAGAAGGGGACGCCCAGCTCGATGCAGTCCGCGCCACCCTCTGCCAGGGCGTCGAGGAGGTGCCCCGTGGTGGCGAGATCCGGATCTCCAGCCGTGATATAGGGGATCAGGGCCCTGCGGCCATCTCTGGCGAGGCGCTCAAAGGTCTCATCGATGCGATTCTTCACGAGCGCAACCATGCACGGACGAGGCTCATCAAGCAACGCCATTCCGATGCTGTCCCGTTGACCGAAACCCGGGGGCCGTGATAGCTCCGACGCTCCCGAACACGGAGGCTCCAATGAACAGCCCTAACGAGATTTTCGAGCAGATCGGCCAGCGAATTTCAGCGGATCCCGAGCGCACGCGCTCCGATATCGCGGGAACCTTCAAGTTCGTGCTCACCGGCAGCGACGCGGCCAGCTGGGTGGTCGACTGCAGAGAGGTGAGCGTGCACGAGGGCGA
>CALCNF010000421.1 GCA_937897815.1 uncultured Pseudomonadota bacterium
CCTCGACGACCGTCGAGGCGACGAGCTCGGCTCCCCCAGCGCGCGCCTCCACGGGAAAGCGAGCCACGCCGCGGTCATCCGAGGTGCTCCGATACACGGCATCGATGCGCTTCTCACCCATGGTGGCCGGAGAGGACGCCCAGCGCTCCAGCAACACCTCAGCGCCGCTCAGGGGTTGGAGTGAGCCGTCCGCGGTGACCGTGCGAACGCGCACCGGGATTCCCGGCTTGGGCGCAGGCTTCACCTCCGCTGTCTCTCGTCGGGGTCCTGTGGCCTCCAACGGGACCGCCCCAGCCGCCTCGGACGCGGGGCTCTCGGGCCCTCCATCCTGAGCAGCAGCGCTGGGGACGACGAACACAAGGGTGAGCATCAACCCCATGGTGCCGAGCGCTCTCACAGCTTCTTCAGCTTCTCAATCACGGCGATCGCGTCCGCCTCGAAGCGCGCGCGCATCACCTTATGGTCTTCGTCGCTGAGCTTCCCCAACTCGTGCTCATAATCGCAGTCGTGCACGGCGGTGAGCAGGCGCGTCTTCTCGTCCTCAAGGGCGATTCGATCCTGCTCCTCGTGGCCCACCTGCTTCAGCTTCCCGATCTTCCACCCGCTGAGCATGCGCGCGAGCTGAATCCAGGCCAGCAGGATGGTCAAGGTCACCAGAGGAGTGATGACGAGAGTAGACGTGGTCATCGGTTCAGCCTCACCCGCCCATGGCGTCGAGCTCATCCTCAAGGAGGAGCCGCTGCTCGATAGAGAGGGCCTCTTCGGCCGCAACGGGCGCGGCGATCGCCGCCTCCACGTGCTCTCTCCGGCGGGTGATTCGGGTCAGAAGAAAGCCGATAAGCCCCAGCATCAAGGCCCCGGGGAACGCCCAGGAGAGCGCTTTCTCCGGGTTGGCCTTCAGATCCTCATAGGTCCAGGGCTTGGTCGGAGCCATGGTCACGTTGCTGTCGTCCACGTAGTACCGAAAGATGGACTGTGGGCTCATTCCCGCCGCGAACATGGCGCGGAAGCGAGGGAACCAACGGTTGCGAACCGTGCAGCTGATCTGCGACTGGGACAGGACGAGGCCGCGCTCTCCAGCGCACACCGTCTTGGTGGTCGTGATGAGCCGCTCATAGGCCGCGCGGTCGTAGATCAGACGCGCGTCCCAGCCTGGATCCAGCTTCACGAGCCGCTCGAGCACATCGAGCTTGCCGCGTCCGGTGGAGATCTCATGTCGCGGCTCATCGTTGAGCAACCGCTTCACCAGCTGCCGCTCGTCCAGCGAGGCCTCGCAAGTGCAGCGGTCATCCGCCAGGGTGAGCTCGGCGTCCCCGAATCCGGGGCAGGCGCAGGTCAGCGTTGAATACACGTCCTGGAGCTCCTGGCCAGCCTCAGGCACGGCCATCCCACGGGGCTGCGGCAGCGCACCTCGGGCCGCGGGCACCGCGAGCAGCAAAAGCAAGATGGTCGCGGTCGCGCCCGCTACGGCAGCCCGGGAAGGTCCGCTCGCCGGAGGAGTCGGAGGCCGACTCATGACCAGGATCGTCCGCGCCAGCCAGGGCGGCGTCAGGCATACCAGCGTGCCGATCAGGAGGATCACCGCGCCGATCCACAAGAAGGTGACCAGAGGGAAGACGACCGTGAGCAAGTTGATGAAGGCCTGTCCCATCGCCGGCCGCATGGCCAGGTAGAGATCCTCAAACAGGGTGGAGACGATGGCCGTCTCCGTGGTCGGCGTCTCGTGCTTCGGGAAGTGCCTCACCTCGGGATGCAGGAGGCTGCCCGTCCGCCGGTCGATGAACTCCATGGCCCCGCTCTCCGCGCTGTACGCTCCGTAGAGCAGCGTCGGTGGCACGTTCAGGTCCGCGATACGGTTATCGAAGGCGGACATGGCCTGCTCGTCGTCAAAGGAGACAACGATCTGCGGGGAGCCCGGCGTGAGCCTCACCTCGGCGTCGATGGTGGTCCCCGGGCCGAGGGCAGAGCGGGCGTTCCGAGCGCGCTGCATCGCCATCATCGGAATGGCCCTGAGAAGCCCCTGATCGGCCAGCGTCCAGGTCTGCGTCGCGTTCTCCGGATCGTCAGCGATCTTTAAGAAGTCCTGGGTGAAGCTCCGCGCGAGATAGAGGTCATCGCGCAGGTTGTCCCGGGCGTCCTTGTCCTTGATGTGGACATAGACCTTGGGCGATCCGAACTTGGTGGCGACGTGGTAGGTGCCCACCCCCTCGCTGTCGAGCCACTCGGTGAGCGCCTCGACCTCTCGCTCGTGGACGGTGGTGTCCTCGTCGAGGACCGTGATGGTCGCGCGAGTCGAGGCGTAGCCCTCGCCCTCTTGCCAGGCCGCGGAGAACTCTCCGTAGGTCAGGTGGTAGGCGCCGGCGATCATGGTGTCACCGAGGCGCATGGGGCGCTCCGGATCCTGGGTCTTGAACACCTTTCCCGTGAACGCCACGAACATCAGGACAACGCCGAGGTGAATCACGTAGCCGCCGTAGCGGCGAGGGCTCTTGAAGACGAGCGACACAGCGGCCGCGGAGAACGAGCCACCAAACTTGCGCTGCCGGATCCGCGTGGCCATCACCAGCTCACGAACGATGGTCCAGCTCACGAAGATGCAGAAAAGGTAGGCCAGCATCATGTAGACGTGGGCCAGTTCGAGGGTGTCGAACCACACCGGGAAGGCCTCTCCAAAGCTGAGCTCTCGAACGCGCATCGTCCGGTCGACGCCCACCCAAACCGACCAGAGCCCCACGAGGATCGTGCCGATGATCGAGCCGATCACGGGGCTCAGGAAGTTCTTTCGGAGCATGCGCATGGTCGTGCGTCGCCAGGGGACCAGGGGCCCGACTCCCATCAGCACCAGGAGGCCGAGGCCGATGGGCGTGATCACGCGGTTGAACCAGGGCTCCGCCAGGCTCACGGCCTGATGCATCGTCTCCATGGGCTGACCGATCCAGGATCCGATGGAGCTGTTCCAGACTCCTACGATGGCGTTGTAGCCCGACTGGACGCTGGCCAGCTCGCTCACCTTCGGGAAGAGCGTGCCCCAGAGCACGATGAACGCGCAGCCCACCAGGAAGACGTTGTTCATGACGAACATGCTCTCCCGGCTCCACAGGGACTCAATATCGTGCTCGGATCGCAGGGCCTTCCATCGCCAACCGATGAGGATGATGCTGAGGACCACCAGCACCAGCATGTACCAGAGGAAGTACTCGGCGAGGGTGGAGTCGGCGAAGGCGTGGATGCTGTCGATGAGCTGACTGCGGGTGAGGAACGTGCCGAAGATCGTCAGGAAGAAGGTCAGGCAGACCAGCACAATATTCCAGCGGCGGAGCATCCCACGCCGCTCCTGAATCATCACAGAGTGCAGATACGCCGTGCCCGTGAGCCAGGGGATGAAGCCCGCGTTCTCGACCGGGTCCCACATCCAGTAGAAGCCCCAGCCCAGCTCCTCGTACGCCCAAAGCGCTCCCAGGACGAGCCCGATGCTCAAGAAGCACCAGGAGATGATGGTCCAGGTTCTCGAGTCCGTGATCCACTGGTTATCCAGCTTCCCCGTCATCAGCGCCGCTACGCCGAACGCGAACGGGATGGTGAACGCGATGTAGCCCGTGAGCAGGGTCGGTGGGTGGAAGGCCATCGTGGGGTTCTGGAGGAGGGGGTTGAGCCCCTTGCCGTCCATCGGCCCGGCGCTGGTGACAAAGGTCTCAAATGGGTTCGACTCAAACACCATCAGCACATCGAAGAAGACGATGGCGAGAGCGAGCGTGGCGATAGCCCAGGAGAGATACACCGGCTCGCGCTCTCGCCTGGTGTGAATGGCGATGGAGCCAAAGATCGACAGCGCTGTTGTCCAGAGCAGCAGCGCTCCCTTCTCACCCCCCCAGAAGGCCGCCAACAGATACACCGTCGGCATCGACCGATCGGAGTAGGTGGCGATGTATTTGTTGGAGAAGTCGTGCGTGAGGAAGCCGTGGCTGAGGATCAACGCCATGGCGACATACAGAAGCGCTGAAGCGTATAGGCCATAGCGGGACGCACGCATCATGGCGCCCTGGCGAGTAAGCGCGCCGGCGATGGCCAGCAGCGCGGTCGAGAGGGTGACGAAGAACGTCACTAAGAGAAGAAATTGTCCGAGTTCCTGCATCGAGCCCTAGCTAATTCAAGTGCACGCCACGCACATTACTGGGCACCCTGAGCCCCTGGGGGAGAGACGGACTCACCATACTTCTCGCGATAGTAGTCTTCCGACCGACCATCCGTCTGAACGCCGTCCTCATTCTGGTACTTTGACGGACACTTCACGGTGAGCTTGTGGCAGAGCACGTAGCCACCAGCTCCCTTCTCCGCCTTGAGAAACTCACCCTCGACGATCACCTCCCGGTCCTCCTTGAATGGATCGGGGGGGTTGTGGGGGTAGTTCACCGCCACCTCATTGCCCTTGCCATCGTGAATCACGAAGTGCGTCTCGATGCGCTCATGGCTCGTTCGGGTGTCAATGCTGCCCGTCTTGATCGTACCCACGACCTTCACGTCATGATCGATGTAGAGGTCTGGATTCTCATGAAACGCCTGAATCTCGAGACTGTAGGTTCCACTGGAGAAGCTAGAGGTCACGATCAGCAACGCCCCGAAGCACACCATGGTCCCGATAATGATCGGATATCCCACGCGCTTCCGGGGTTTGGTTTGAGGTTCTTCGCTCATGATCTCCGTCCTTCGCGATACTCAGCAGCCGGGGGGGACCATAGGTCCTCCCCGTCGCCACTTCAAGGTTCGAAACGTCCGTGCGTACGATGACCTCGACTCTGTTCCGACTTTCAGGCGTCCGGCGGAGGCGGATCTCGTTGACACCATTGACCGCACACCCCATCATTCGCCGCCCGTTCAAACCGGAGGTCTCTCCATGTCTGATTTCAAGTCTCGTGCCGCTCGCGCCGCTGGCCAACTGCTCACCTCTCAGGCCGTAATCAGCCTGCTCAGCAACCCGAAGTTCCAGGACGCCGTGAAGCGCGCGATCAACATGCGAGGCGACGTGCGTGACGGGTGGGAGAGCCAGGTGGAGTCTCTCGCAAAGACGTTCAACCTGGTGACACGGGCCGACGTCAAGGCGCTCAAGCGCAGCATCCGGGAGCTTGAGAACCAGACCGCTACTTTGGAGTATGAGCTCAAGAAGCAGCGCGAGCGTGCCGAGCGAGCAGAGGCGGCGGTTGCAGACCTGAACGCTGAGCGCAAGACCACCGCGAAGAAGCCCGCGGCCGCTGCCAAGCCTGCTGCAAAGAAGGCCGCTGCCAAGCCTGCTGCAAAGAAGCCTGCTGCAAAGAAGCCTGCTGCAAAGAAGCCTGCTGCGAAGAAGGCCACCGCCAAGCCTGCTGCAAAGAAGCCTGCTGCGAAGAAGGCCACCGCCAAGCCTGCTGCTAAGAAGGCCACCGCCAAGCCTGCTGCAAAGAAGCCTGCTGCAAAGAAGCCTGCTGCTAAGAAGGCCACCGCC
>CALCNF010000422.1 GCA_937897815.1 uncultured Pseudomonadota bacterium
AGCTTCGCGCGCCCATCGTCCTCGTGTCCGTGAGCGCGGCCGTTGTGCAGTATCTCGCCATCGCCGTCACGGGCGGTGAGGCGCTGATCCCCTCTGTTCACTGGGCTCCGGTCACGCTCGCTATCGTGCTCCTGGCCACGGATCCGGCCACCATCCCGCGAACGGGCCTCGGGCGTATCCTCTTTGGCGCCCTCTATGCGGCGCTGATGATCGGTCTGTCGCTGCTCCTCGAGTCCAACGGCATCAGCGACTTCTTCACCAAGGTCATCCCGATCCCGATCTGCAACGCGCTCGCGCCGGTCTTCGATCGCCTCCACGGAGACGTGGACGCAAATCGGTGGTCCTGGCTGAGCCCCCAACACAACCGCGCTCATATCGGCGTGTGGCTGTTCGTCATGCTCGCCCCCTGGTTCTTCATCGGCGGGAAGGCGAACCTCTTCGAGGGCCGCTTCCATCCCCTGTACGGAACCCCACACATCCGCGCTCAGGGGCCGGTCGCGCGCTGCGAAGACAACCCGGCCTTTTGTGTGCCCTTCAGCTTCCCCTCCGAGGCCATGCTCTGGATCGATGGAGCGCCGCCCCCTGTGGTAGAAGAGAAGCCATGAACCGGAGGACTCAAGAGCCGAGCATCGCCTCGCGCCTGAAGCCATGGCAGCGCTTTCATAACAAGCTCTCGCTGGTCTACGGCGGCGCCATGGCCCTGGTCGTTGTCGCGCTTTCTCTGGTCGTGATCGACCTGGGCGTCGAGTCCGCCACGGAGGCCGCCGCGTCCCGAGCCCTGGCGACCTCCAACGCCATCACCCAGACCCTGGCCTCCGAGGCGCTGACCCGTCGCCCACGCGAGCTCAACGCCCTGGCCAAGCGCCTCGTCGCCTCAGACGCCGTGCTCCGAGGCGTCTATGGGCTCCAGCCCGCCGATTCGCCGGGGAGCTACAAGGTGATCTTCAGCACGGGCCCCGAGGCTCCCGAGCCCGGCTCGCTCTACCGCGCTCCCCATGACACGGCGCTCCGCCACGCCAAGGAGGGCCCCGTCGCCCACACCGAGGCCACGGAGGCCGAGACGAGCGTAACGCTGACGGCCTACGCGCCCTGGAAGCGCGAGGGAGGGAGCCTCTACGCCGTCGTCGGGGTCGTGGTGGATGCCCGTCAGGTGACCGAGATGAGGACCCGCCTGGTCGGCCTGGCGCTCGTCTCCATCTTCGTGCTCCTGAGCGCGCTGACCCTGGTCAGCCGGCAGGTCTCCCGCAAAGTGGAGGCGCCGTTTCGTCGACTCTTGACCGCGATTCGAGCCATCGACGCGGGGAACTATGACGTCCGACTGCGCTTTCGTGATCACGATGAGTTCGCTCAGGTCGCGGGGCACTTCAACTCCATGGCGAAGCACCTATCCGAGCGGTCCTTCATGCGTGAGACCCTCGGCCGCTACATGAGTGAGGAGGTCGCCCAGGCCCTCCTCGATGACCCCCACGCCGTGCGTCTCGGTGGCGAGCTGCGTGAGGTGACGATCTTCTTCTCCGATATCGCGGGATACTCCACGGTGAGCGAGCGCCTCACGCCGTCGGAGGTGGTCGATCTGATCAACGCCTACTTCACGGCGATGCACGACGTGATCGACAGCCATCACGGGTCGGTGATCGAGTACCTGGGAGACGGCATGCTCGTCGCCTTCGGCGCTCCGGTGCGCCATGAACATCACGCCGAGCTCGCCGTTCGCTGCGCTCTGGCGATGCACCAGAAGCTCCATGAGCTGAACGCCACCTGGGGTCAGAGCGCGCTCGGAGAGCGCCTCAATGACGTCGGGCTCGATCGTCTCTCCGCCAGGATCGGGATTCACACGGGCACCGTGGTCGCGGGCAATCTGGGCAGCCCACATCGCATGAAGTACGGCGTCATCGGCGACACCGTAAACCTGGCCGCGCGTCTTGAGGTCCTGAACAAAGAGCTGAAGACCTCTGTGCTCTTGAGCGACAAGGTCTACCAGCGACTTCCTGAGGAGCTGCGTCATCGAGCCGCGGTCGAGGGCGTCCATCACGTCAAGGGGCGCGATGAGCCCGTGGGCGTCTTCTCGATCCGCTAGTCGACCCTGAACTGAAGACCTTGTCTTAAGCGAGCGCCGCTGCGATCGCTGCGTCCTGGGCCTGGCGCAGCTCCGCGATCCCCGACGCCGCGAGGTCGAGGAGGCGGTCGAGCTCGTCCCGACCAAAGGCGGCGCCCTCAGCGGTCCCCTGCACCTCCACGAAGCTGCCCTCTCCGTCCATGACCACGTTCATGTCGACCTCTGCGGCGCTGTCGAGCGGATAATCGAGGTCCAGGGTCGGCACGCCATCGACGATCCCGACGCTGACGGCCGCGATCGGTGACTTCAAGCAGGCGAGGTTCGCCTTCCCCCGCTTCGCCAGGCGCTCCAGAGCGATGCGCGCGGCCACGTAGCCGCCCGTGATCGACGCGGTTCGCGTACCGCCGTCCGCCTGAATCACGTCACAGTCGATCCAGAGAGAGACCGGGCCCATGGCATCCAGATCAAAGGCGGCGCGCAGCGAGCGACCGATGAGCCGCTGAATCTCCGTAGATCGGCCATCGAGCTTCCCGCGGCTCGCGGCGCGACGGATCCTCGACGGGCTCGAGCCGGGCAACATGCTGTACTCGGCCGTGAGCCACCCCCCGCCGGACGCGAGACGAAAGGAGGGGACCTTGTCTTCGTAGGACGCGGTGCACAGCACGCGGGTCTTACCCACCTCGATCAAGCAGCTCGCGATGGGCGCATCGACGTAATCCGGGGTGATGGTGACGGGACGTAGGGTGTCGACGGGACGTGCGCTCACGAGAGCCTCCAGGGTGGATGAGGAACGCGGATGAGATAGGCGACTTTGGCGCCGTCGGCAAGATCACCCTTGGAGGAAGGCGATCAGACAGGGGCGGAACAATGGACCGATGTGCTTGGTTTCCCGTAGCGTGTCTACTCGATGTTGAATCACCGATCGCTGCTGCTCGGCCTTATGGCCGTCCTTGTGCTGGGCTCCCTCACCGGGTCCTCCGACGCCTATCAGGTGGAGCGCGCCCCTTGGAGCGAGCTGGTCGCGACCTCCGAGCGAGCGGTCCACGGGCACGTGGCCAGCTCCTGGGGGGAGTGGGCTCCAGACGGCAGCGGGCGGGTGATCACCCGTTACGAGCTCCTGATCTGGGACGAGCGTCAGGCGGCGGGACCGGTGGGTATGGACCGGGTGGTCGTGACGCTGCCTGGTGGCCAGATCGGCAATCGCAGGACGGTCATCCCGGGCCTCAAGCCCTTCGAGGTGGGCGACGAGCTCCTCCTCCTCCTCAGCCATACGCCCTGGGGATGGCAGCCCATTGGCTACGATCTGGGCATCCTGCGCCTCAACGATCAGCCTGCGGGTCAATGGTCGGAGCTGGAGACCCTGCTCCGGGGCGCCCTGGGCCAGGCGCGGGTGCACCCATGAGCCGGGGGGCATGCGCAGGACTGGTCCTTCTGGCCCTGCTCGTGGCGACGCCCGCGCAGGCCTTCCTGCTCGTCGCCACGGATCAGGGCGTGCCCACGCGATGGCACCAACAGTGTGTCCCGTGGAAGATGAGTGAGCGGGTCAACAATGGCCTGGGCTGGAGTGAGACCCACGCGCTGACTACCGCCGCCTTTGAGACGTGGGATGAGCTTGAGGGGACCTACATCCGATTTGAAGATCAAGGTACGAGCTCCCTGGACAGCGTGAGCCTCGATCACGGTGTCGGAGAGAACATCATCATCTGGCACGGAGACGGACAGTGGCCCTATGCCTTGCACGTCGTCGGGCTCACATCCCTGACCTACGACACGGCCACAGGCCAGATCATGGACGCCGACATCGAGATGAACGCGGATGACTATCGATTCGCGATCAACGGTGATCCCGAGGCCTACGACGCCCAGCAGGCACTGACGCACGAGATCGGTCATCTCCTGGGCCTGGATCACTCGTCCGACCCCGAGGCCGTGATGTTCGCGGAGTCCGAGCCAGGCGAGACCTACAAACGCGTCCTGCAGGCCGACGACATCGAGGGGCTCAAGTTCAGCCACCCGCTCATGGCGACCCCTGAGCACGACGGCTGCATCGCGCCGGCGGTCGTGAGCAGGCCCGCTGACGATGGATGTGCGTCGGGCGGCGCGTCGGGGACCCTGCTGTGGTGTCTGCCTCTCGCGCTGCTGTGGACATTCCGACGCCGCTCGCGGGCACAGATTCTGACGATGTCGCTCGCCCTGGCTGCGGTGACGACGGGCGAGGTCCAGGCAGGAACGCAGTACGTGACGGAGAGCGGCGTCCCGATCTTCTGGCCCGAAGACACGATGCTCTACACGCTCCACCCGGACCTACCCGAGGAGCTCAACCCAGACGCAGTCGAGAGCGCCATCAACTTCGGATTCAACGCCTGGGAGGGGCTGGAATGCCAGCCTCTCACCCTGGACTTCGCGGGCTGGGAGGGGTGCGTCGGCGACAACTCCGAAGACGGCATCAACTGCATCCGATGGAGAAACCGACAGGAGGTCTGGTCGTGGGCCCACCACCTGGTCGCCGTCACCCTGGTGCACTACCGCGAGGACACGGGCGTGATCGTCGACGCGGATATGGAGATCAACGCCTTCAACACCAGCTGGTCCACGAGTCTGGAGTGCGAACCCGATCTTCATGACCTGATCGCGACCATC